>JAZGFW010000094.1:0-8375 GCA_036479895.1 Cocleimonas sp.
GATGCTTTCCGTTTTGGCATGAGTCAGGAAGACTTATTTGACTTAACTTCGATTGATCCTTGGTTCTTAAATCAAATTGAAGAACTGATCATCATGGAAAATAAGCTAAAAGGTACTTTGCCTAACAGCTTATCTAAAGATGAAATGTTTGAGTTAAAACGCAAAGGTTTTTCTGACCGTCGTTTAGCGACGCTCTTTGACAGTAAAGAAAAAGTAGTTCGTAAACTACGTCATGATTTAGGCGTACGCCCAATCTATAAACGCGTTGATACTTGTGCGGCTGAATTTTCTACCGATACGGCATATATGTACTCAAGTTATGATGAAGAATGTGAATCGAACCCCAGCGATAAAGAAAAAATCATGGTATTGGGTGGCGGACCAAATCGCATTGGTCAAGGTATTGAGTTTGATTACTGTTGTGTTCACGCGGCGCTTTCTTTACGTGATGATGGTTATGAAACCATTATGGTCAACTGTAACCCAGAGACGGTATCGACCGATTATGATACCTCAGACCGTTTATATTTTGAGCCATTAACCCTAGAAGACGTGCTTGAAATCGTCGATTTAGAAAAGCCTAAAGGCGTGATCGTTCAATACGGTGGTCAAACACCGCTCAAACTCGCTGAAGCCTTAGAAGCAGCAGGCGCACCGATTATTGGCACAAGCCCTGATGCGATTGACTTAGCAGAAGATCGTGAGCGTTTTCAACAGCTTATAGATAAGCTTGGATTAAAGCAGCCACCTAATCGTACCGCCAGAAACGTTGAAGAAGGTATTCGTGCGGCAGAAGAGGTCGGCTACCCGCTGGTTGTACGTCCTTCTTATGTACTAGGTGGTCGCGCGATGGAAATCGTACACAACGAAGAAGACCTCCGCACCTATATGCGTGATGCTGTAAAAGTATCAAATGATTCGCCTGTATTACTCGACCGTTTCTTAGATGATGCGATTGAAGTGGATGTAGATGCCATCTGTGATGGTACGGATGTTTTAATGGGCGGCATTATGCAGCACATTGAGCAGGCGGGTGTACACTCGGGTGACTCGGCTTGTTCGCTTCCACCGTATTCGCTAAGCCAAGAAGTCCAAGATGAAATGCGTGAACAAACGCGCGCGATGGCATTAGCCTTAAATGTAGTTGGTTTAATGAATGTGCAGTTTGCAATTCAAACAGACGATGCTGGCAAGCAAACCATTTATGTTTTAGAAGTGAACCCACGTGCATCACGTACTGTGCCTTATGTATCAAAAGCCACCGGCAGACAGTTAGCAAAAGTTGCAGCTCGTTGTATGGCAGGTCAAAGCTTAAAAGAGCAGGGTATGCTGGATGAGATTATTCCTGATTTATATTTTGTGAAAGAAGCGGTATTTCCCTTTATTAAATTTCCCACAGTTGATCCTATCTTAGGTCCTGAAATGAAATCAACGGGTGAAGTAATGGGTATTGGCAAAACTTTTGCCGAAGCTTATGGAAAATCTCAACGCGGCGCGAATGTCGACTTCCCAAAAATGGGTGGAACAGCCTTTATCAGTGTGCGAGAAGCGGATAGAAAAGCAGTCATTGATGTGGCCAAGCTACTAACAAAATTGAAGTTTACTTTAGTCGCAACACGCGGCACGGCACGTACTTTAGTAGAAAATGGCTTCACCTGTGAAGTCGTTAATAAGGTCCGTGAAGGTCGCCCACACGTTGTTGACCTACTTAAAAACGGTCAAATTGATTTAATTGTAAATACCACAGAAGGCAAAAAAGCTATCGAAGACTCATCAGAAATTCGTCGCGTAGCCTTACGTGGAAAAGTGGCTTACACAACAACAATCACAGGCGCTTGGGCATTGTGTCAGGCATTGATGCATAATGAAGATGAAGTCGTTTATAAATTGCAAGACCTTCACTAACAAAGAATAATATCGAGGTTTATCATGGATAGAGCACCCGTCACACAAAAAGGCGCAGAACTTTTAAAGGCTGAGTTAATTGAGCTTAAAACCGTAACTCGCCCAGAAATTGTACAAGCGATTTCTACCGCAAGAGAGCACGGTGATTTAAAAGAGAATGCTGAATACCACGCTGCGCGTGAGCAACAAAGTTTTGCCGAAGGACGCATTCAAGAGTTAGAAGCCGTACTCTCAACAGCTCAGTTGATTGATGTGTTGTCATTAAATGTTGAAGGTCGTGTCGTATTTGGTGCAACCGTTGAGCTGGAAGATTTAGATACTGAAGAGATTGTTACTTACCAAATAGTGGGTGATATTGAAGCGGATATTAAGCTCAATAAAATAGCCGTATCATCACCGATTGCACGTGCGTTGATTGGTAAAGAAGATGGTGATGTTGCAACGGTAAACGCACCTGCAGGTATCCGTGAATACGAAATTATCGACATAAAGTATATTTAACAAGTTAAGCAAACTTATTTAAAGGCACATTACCTAATGTGCCTTTTTGTTATTTGAGACTACCGTCTCAAAGGGAATAACGAATGAACACAACAACCATTATTGAGCTATTACGCCATGGCGAAGTAGAAGGTAAGGATGTTTATCGTGGTGTCACTGATGACCCACTCACCGACGCTGGTTGGCAACAAATGGTGAAAGCCTTAGAAGGAAAAGAAGGCTGGGATATTGTGATCTCATCCCCACTACAAAGTTGTAGCGAGTTTGCTGAACTAATCGCCTCTGAAGAAGATGTTGATTGTGAGGTTATCAATCCACTCAAGGAAATTGACTACGGACTGTGGGACGGCTTATCACCTGATGAAATCTTAGAAGACAGTTCTGGTGAAAATTCAGACTTATTGCACGCCTGGAGCAAATCTCCGACTAATATCACACCGCCTGATGGTGAGGACTATCACGAGTTTCAAGGACGTGTATTAAAAGCATTTAAAAAAATTGTTACCGAAAACCAAGGTCAAAAAGTTTTGATTGTGACGCATTCTGGCGTTATAAGATTGATTCTTATGGATATTTTAGGAATGCAAAATGAAAAACTCTTTAGCCTAAGTATCAAAAATGGCAGTTACTCAAAAGTGTATATTCATCATGATGACACAGGACAACAAGGATGTCTGATAGAGCATAGATAGTTTTGTAAAAATAAAGCAGAGTATTCAGCTAAACTTAATGCATGAATATTGACCAACTGTCTATCAGTGCTATTCTTGTTATTGCCTTACTACTCTTTGCATGGGGTCGTTGGCGCTATGATTTGGTTGCCATGTTTTGCCTTATTGTATCTGTACTTTTGGGTGTTGTTCCTGAAAAAGAAGCCTTTTCTGGTTTTGGTCATTCAGCTGTTGTAACCGTTGCTGCTGTTCTAATACTTTCACAGGGTCTGCAAAATGCAGGGGTGGTCGGTTTAATAACAGAACAGATGAAACGTATCCGTTTTCGTCCTATCACTTTACTCGCCAGCATTACACTTATCGTCACTATATTATCTGCATTTATGAATAATGTAGGTGCATTAGCTTTAATGCTTCCTATAACGATGGTGGCAGCCAAAGAATATGATATTCCTCCCGCTCGCCTACTTATGCCTTTGGCTTTTGGCAGTATTCTAGGGGGGCTTACGACACTGATAGGGACACCTCCAAACATCATTATCGCTGCGTATCGAGCAGAAGTCATGGGGTCAGAATATACTATGTTTGATTTTTCTCCCGTAGGTATTCCTATCGCGTTATTGGGTGTGTTGTTCATTGTGTTAATCGGGTGGCGTCTCATTCCGCAAGGTCGAATGACTAAAAATGCTTCTTTAAACCTATTTGAAATACAGTCCTACCTTACTGAAATACAGGTGAAAAAAGATTGCATCTACATAGGAAAACGTCTCAAAGAACTACCTATGTTTGAAGGTGCTGACCGCATCGAGATATTAGGTGTGGCTACACCCGTAAGCTACGCAAGAAATGTGAACCTTACGTATAAAATCAAAGAAGATGATATTTTAATCATTCGGGCTGATCCCACAGAGCTTATCCCTTTTTTAGTTAAGAACGGTTTGGAGTTACTCAATACAGCCACACACATATTTGAAGAACCCGATCAGCACACTACCATGCTTATGGAAGGCGTAATAACACAAGACTCACCATTAGTAGGCAGAGATATTCGTTACCTTAGACGTTTATCAGGCAGGTCTGTAGCCTTAGTTGGTTTAGCAAGAGAAGGTGAAAGTGTCGTCAGACGATTACGCAGACAAGTTTTCAAAGTAGGGGATGTTCTTCTTATTCAAGGTCATGAAGAGACAATCGACGAGCAGTTTACTCAAATAGGTTTATTACCCTTAGCATATCGTCCCATTGAGATTGACAGAATACGCAAAGTAGGTATTGCCTTGTTTACTTTCATTACGGCTATTATTTTAGCAATGACCAACGTGGTTTCATTGCCTATCTCCTTCATACTCGCTGTCATGGTGTATGTTTTAACGGGGATAATACGAGTCCGTGAAATCTATGAACAGATAGATTGGGCAGTGATTGTTTTATTAGCCGCGATGATTCCTGTCGGACATGCCTTAGAAACAACCGATACAACGCTTCTACTAGCTAATAGTTTGCTTGATAATATTGGAAAAGAGTCTCCCATTTTAGTTTTAACGCTTGTCATTATCATCACCATGTTACTTTCAAGTGTAGTAAATAACGCTGCTACTGCACTCATTATGGCACCTATAGCTGTAGCAACAGCTCAAGCTATGCAAGTGAATATTGATGCCTACTTAATGGCTGTAGCGATAGGAGCATCCTGTGCTTTTTTAACACCTGTTGGCCACCAATCAAACACACTAGTAATGGGCCCTGGTGGTTATCAGTTTGGAGATTATTGGCGAATGGGTTTACCGCTTGAGATACTCATTGTTCTCGTTTCTGTTCCTCTTATTCTATGGGCTTGGCCTCTTTAAGCTCTCGCATTATATTAAACAAACTGGAATGCTCTAAACTGGAATGCTCTAAAGTAATCCAAATGATACAATCAGACAAGTGCCATAAGTAACTTGGATATCAAAATATAACCCGAAAAATCAAAGGAAAGAAATGACTTACTCCATTCAAACGTTAAACAATATTTCTGACAAAGGGCTAACCCTATTACCCCCTACAAAATATGTAGTATCAAATGAAGCAGAAAATCCCGATGCTATCTTGTTACGATCATTTAAAATGCACGATATGGATATCCCCGATGCACTAAAAGCAGTAGGTCGAGCAGGGGCAGGTGTAAACAACATTCCCCTCGAAAAAATGTCAGAAGCCGGTGTCGTAGTTTTTAATGCCCCTGGTGCTAATTCTAATGCGGTAAAAGAGTTGGTGATTTCTGGAATGTTAATGGCGTGTCGTAACTTAAACTTAGCCAGAGATTTTGCTAAGGGTTTAGAAGGTGATGACAATGAAATCACCAGACAAGTTGAGGCAGGCAAAAAGAACTTTGCAGGATTTGAATTACCCGGTCGTACCCTAGGTGTCGTTGGGCTAGGTGCGATAGGTGTGTTGGTTGCTAATGCCGCCATATCTTTAGGTATGCGAGTGATTGGTTTTGATCCGCTTATTTCAATTGATAAAGCATGGGAGCTAGATTCAAAAGTAGAAAAGGCAGGTGACATTAATTATTTATTGCAAGCGTCTGACCTTATTACTTTCCATGTTCCATTGGTTGATGCAACAAAAGACTTAATCAATACCGACAGTCTACAAAGCATGAAAGACAATGTAATCATTTTAAATTTTGCACGTAACGGTATTGTTAATGATGAAGCCGTTTGCGCCGCATTAGATGCAGGTAAGGTTTATTCTTATGTGTGTGATTTCCCTTCTAACTTATTAAACAACCATTCTCGCGTGATCGCTTTGCCGCACTTAGGCGCGTCTACTTGTGAGGCAGAAGAAAATTGTGCCATTATGGTTGCGAATGAAGTGAGGGATTATTTAGAAAATGGCACGATTGTTAATTCAGTCAATATGCCCACAATTAGTCTACCGCGTGAGGGTGAAAGCCGGCTTGCGATGATTCATAAGAATATTCCCGATATGGTGGGACAGGTGTCGCATATCCTTGGTAAAACGGGTGCAAATATAATGAGTATGGTTAATAGCTCACGAGACAATGTAGCGGTAACATTAATGGATCTAGAAAACGCTATTGATGAAGATACTGAAACTAAACTATCTTCTATCGAGGGTATGCTAAAATTGCGCATAATATAAAAGGTTAACCAGAGACCCCTTAATGAGCCAAGATCAAAATATTAACGATTCAGTCGTTAATAAAAAATTACTCGCCATACGTGACCGTATTGATGCTATTGATGATGAAATGTTGGCGCTACTTTCAAAGCGCGCTCAATGTGCAGAAGAAGTCGGTGAAATAAAACGTGAATCAGGGGAAACGGACCTTTGGTTTTACCGCCCTGAGCGCGAAGCACAAATTTTACGCAGAGTTTCAGAAAATAATAAAGGCCCGCTTGCCAATGAACGTATTACGGCTATTTTTCGTGAAGTTATTTCCTCTTGTTTAGCCCTAGAGCAATCCATTAGAGTAGCGTTTCTTGGCCCTGAAGGGTCGTTTACTCAAGAAGCTGCTAACAAACATTTTGGTCAAGCGGTTGAGCCTGTGCCAGTGGGTTCTATAGGTCAAGTTTTTCGTGAAGTTGAAAATGGAAAGGTTGACTATGGGGTTGTTCCTATTGAGAATTCTACCGAAGGTGTTATCTCTTATACGTTGGATAGATTCATGAATTCACCGTTAAAAATTAGCGGTGAGACGGCTTTGCGTATTCATCAAAATTTGATGGTTCCACCCGATCTAGCGAAACAAGATTGGAAAAAAATCACCCGTGTGTACTCTCACCAACAATCTTTAGCACAGTGTCGGCAGTGGTTAGATTTACACTTACCACATGCAGAGAGAGTGGCAGTCTCTAGCAATACTGAAGCTGCTAAACGTGCCTTGCAGGATGCAACTTTAGATAACGGGGACACATACGAAGGGGGCTTTTCTGCTGCTATCGCAGGGATTAAAGCGGCTGAAGTTTATGACTTAGTAGTTGTGCAACAACATATTGAAGACAGTGATAAAAATACCACACGTTTTTTGGTGATTGGTAAACAGGACGTTCCACCCAGTGGCAACGACCAAACGACCTTAATGATTTCGACCAAAAATCGTTCTGGCGCACTCTATCATTTACTAACACCCTTGGTTGAGAACGGTTTAGATATGACACGTATTGAGTCGCGACCATCACAAAATGCAAACTGGGAATATTTTTTCTTTATGGATGTAAACGGTCATCAACAGGATAATAATTTAGCGAAAGCTTTGAAAAAACTGGAGCAAGAAGCTGAACTAGTAAGAGTTCTTGGTTCGTACCCTAAGGCAATTTTATAAATGCCAGTCGATTTTAAAAATTTCGCTGTAACAGGCGTACAAGGTCTACAACCTTATTTGCCTGGAAAACCCATTGAAGAGTTAGAACGTGAACTGGGTGTTCGTAACACATTAAAGTTAGCCTCTAATGAAAATCCTATGGGGCCCAGTGCTAAAGTGATGGAGGCTCTTAATACGTCTACATCACAACTGGGTTTATACCCAGATGGCGGTGGCTTTATCCTTAAAGATAAGCTTGCGGATAAATTGGACGTTACACCCTCACAGATTACATTAGGTAATGGTTCAAATGATGTGCTTGATATGATTGCCCGCGCTTTTTTGTGTGAAGGGCGAGAAGCAATCTATTCAGAATATGCCTTTGCGGTATATCCAATTAGCGTGCAAGCCGTAGGTGCTACTGCCAAAGTTTCTAAAGCACTTAATAGTGATCACAGCCAAAACCCTTACGGTCATGACTTGGATGCAATGGCCGCATTAATTAGCAATAAAACCCGCGTTATTTTTATTGCCAACCCAAATAACCCAACCGGTACATGGTTAAATTCAAACGAGTTAGGTACATTTATCGCGCGTGTACCTAAAGATATAATTGTAGTGGTAGATGAAGCTTATTTTGAATACGTGACAGAGCCAAATTACCCCGATACGTTGCAGTGGTTGGATAAATATCCTAACTTAATTGTTACTCGTACCTTTTCAAAAATCTATGCGCTGGCAGGTTTGCGCGTGGGTTATGCTGTTTGCAGTGAACACATTGCAGATTTACTTAACAGGGTGCGCCAACCATTTAACGTAAATACACCTGCATTAGTGTCTGCCACTGCTGCGCTGGATGATACTGAACACCTAGCCAAATGTGTCGTGATTAATAAAGCAGGCATCAAGTTTTGGGAAGAAGCTTGTCAAAAGCGATACTTAAATTATATTCCCACGGTAGGGAATTTTATCACTATCAATTTTGAACAAGA
>JAZGFW010000095.1:0-6981 GCA_036479895.1 Cocleimonas sp.
ACTATAGCTTTTTGCTGAAGCTAATTCCAGCTAAAAATACTCATTGGGCGTGCATCTACGACCGCTCTTCCGAATAATTAACTAAATCCTTCTTTACTGATGATAGCGAATGTTTTTTATTAATCATTCGAACAATATTTTTTATTTAATCCACAGGAATAATACGTTTGATTTTCCCCCAATATTTATGTTCAAGCGTTAACTCAACTGCTTTCGGCAAACTAGAAACCTTAGCCCCCCAATTGTCTTGCCAAGCACCGTCAATAGATAATAACCGCAGAGTGAAGCTATCCACGTCTTCTAACAAGGTCATTTTAACGGGCTCAGCATCTAGGTGATCCACCAAGTTCCAGCTTAAACGCACTAGTCTCTTATCATTTAACTCATAGCGGACACGTTGTAGAGTACTGCGTGTTAAATCCATCGGGTTAGAGTTACCTGCCCGAGTAAACTCTAACAAACCTTCAGAATCCAAACCGTAAAGAAACGCACCTTGACTTTGCCCAAAGCCGGCACTTCTTTGACGAAAGACAAGTTGCCGCATATCTCTCTCAAAAAACATCATACTGCGCTTTAATGACTTTAACTTAACTTCTTGAGCGGTTAAAACTTCATTACTTTTGAATATATTTATTAAGCCACTGTATGCCATAACTGACATCAGAGAAAATATCATCATCGAAACAAGCAGTTCAATGAGAGTAAAGCCTTGCTGCTTATCCCTTAACTTATTAGTGGACTGAGAAATAACTATCATTGCTTCGCTAAAAACCCTACTACTGTGACGACGGGATCAGCATCACTGTCACTACCTAAGGCCCAAACAGAGAGCTCTACACGTTTTACGTTTGCATCTTCTGTTTTAATCGTTTTTTGAACCCAGCTCCATTTTCTATCGACCATTTCTTGGTCACCTTTTACTTCACCCAGTTTTGGCCATGCTTTTTTAATTCTTAATTCTGCCAGTTCATTTAAAGCTACCCACTGAGCAAAAGTTCTATCCGATAGCCTTGCCGAATTTTTTGCAGCACTGCCCATGACCTTGATAACACCACCCAAAGCAATAGCCACAACGAACAGAGCCACCATAACCTCTAGTAACGTAAACCCCTTATCCTTATTATTTCCCAGTCTACTTCTCATTCTTTTTATCAGCACGTCGTGTAATCAAACCGCCCCCATCTATATCTAGAGTTAAACTAACTTCGTTTAGATAGCTTAAACGATAACCAAAAGGGGTCATTTCTCCTGTTGATAGAATCAACACTTGAGGCTTTACTTTCTTTTTCACGCCTAACGCTATTGGCTCACCTTCAAGGTACAAGGCACTTTGAATAACATCAGGGTATTCATTGCGTGAAAAAGCACCTTCTGCCTCGATCCAGCTCCCCTCATCATTAAGATAAAAAGCATAGCCTGATTTATCTATGGCTAAAGCGAACTCACGCGACTGCAAAGTGGCTTCGTCTTGTGCAAAATTAAGTAAGGCCACAAAGCGATCGGCTTCTTTTTTAATAATGTCTTCACCCTTTGTGCTAGGGAATGACAGAGTAACCGCACCCATCATAATGGCAGCAATAACAACTACTACCATCATTTCTATTAAGGTAAAACCGGTTGACCTTTCCCTCATATTAGCTTCGTACCCTTGTTCCACTTTGTAAGAAACTTTAACCGCCTTTCGTCCAGTTACCTATATCATCATCACTTTGGATTCCATCAGGCCCAAAAGAATAAATATCAAAATCGCCGTGTGACCCAGGGCTTAGATATTTATAAGGATTCTCCCAAGGATCCATCGGTGTTTTGTTCAAATATTGGCGCCAGTTTTTCGGTGTTGGGTCGCCTGATGGTTTATTCACTAATGCTTCTAAACCCTGATCGGTACTAGGGTATTGGTAGTTTTCAGCTTTATATAGCTCTAGCTGTGAGCTGATACTTTTAATATCTGTCCCTGCTCGAGAAATACTTGCCTTTTCGATATTACCTAATAATTTTGGCCCAATGGCGGCTGCCATAATAGCGATAATAACCACAACGACCATAACCTCTAACAAGGTAAAACCATGATTTTTACTTTTATTAATTTGTTGTTTTAACTGCTTCATTTCTGTTCCCTTTAATTACTGTTATGATGTTTATTTTGCCACAAATACTACTCTTATCCATAGCACAAATGAAAACAACCTTAATAACCCTTATCACGCTTTCATTGCTTATGATTGCCTTACAATTTTTTCAAGATGATTTTGTCTTCAAAAGAGATGAAATAAATCATGGCGAATGGTGGCGAATTGTCACTGGCAATTTTGTTCATACTAATTACCCGCACCTTGCCTTAAACTTAACAGGGTTTTGGATTATGGGTTTTTTATTTATGGACAGCTTTAAAACCAAAAAAATCCTTATTAGTACACTTTTTTTAAGTATTTTCACTGGGCTGTTCTTATATTGGTTTAGTCCTAATCTTGCGTGGTACGCAGGCTTTTCTGGTGTACTTTATGGGTTATTTTTAGTTGGCGCGGTTACGGCAATTTACCAAAAAGATTACCTTTTTGGGTTTGGTGTAGCTATTCTGATTATTAGCAAGGTTCTTTGGGGCTACTTTATGGGGGGTAGCGAATCCAGCGCAGAATTGATTGGCGTGCCGGTAGCAACTGATGCGCACTTATTTGGGATAATCGGTGCGGCCTTTGTTAGCACTGCACTTGGCGTACAGTTTTATTTTCAAGAACGCTCTCGCTCAACCGCTCGGTAAGCGATATCGGTTCTATAAAACACACCATCCCACGCTATCTTTTTCACCGATTCATACGCAACTTTTTTAGCGTCAGTCACATTATTGCCTAAGCCGACGACACATAGCACACGCCCACCTTGTGTGACAATATTGCCGTTAATATTGGCTGTCCCCGCATGAAAAACTTTACTATTTTCTGACTCATCAAAAATCCCTGTTATAACTTTATTTTTTTCATATGCATCAGGGTAGCCCCCTGCTGCTAAAACCACCCCCACTGACGAGCGTTTGTCCCACTGAATCGTTTCATCAGTTAGCTTACCATCCAAAGCACTTTCCATTAAAGATACTAAATCAGACTCTAAACGCATCATCACAGGCTGTGTCTCAGGGTCACCGAAACGTACATTGTATTCCAATACTTTAGCATTACCGTTTGCATCAATCATCACGCCTGCATACAAAAAACCAGTAAAAGGATGACCTTCATCTGCCATACCTTTAATCGTTGGCTCAATCACCTCTTTCATGATTTTTTCACTGATTTCATGCGTTACCACAGGCGCAGGTGAATACGCCCCCATACCACCTGTATTGGGGCCTTTATCCCCATTGTCACGTGCTTTATGATCTTGCGATGTTGCCATCGGCAAATAGTTTTCACCATCTGCTATAACAATAATGCTAGCTTCTTCGCCAACTAAAAACTCTTCAATTACCACACGATGCCCTGCATCACCAAAGGCATTGCCTGCGAGCATATCTTTTACTGCTTCTACCGCTTCATTTTCTGTTTGTGCAATAATCACACCTTTACCAGCGGCTAATCCATCTGCCTTTATAACAATAGGTGCGCCCTGCTCTTTAATGTAAGCCACCGCCTCATCAACATTAGTAAAGTTTCCATAAGCAGCTGTTGGAATATTGTGACGCGCAAAAAAGTCTTTTGAAAATGCTTTAGAACCTTCCAGCTGTGCCGCTCCTTTAGTGGGTCCAAAACAACGTAATCCATTACTGGAAAATAAATCTACCACACCCAACACTAAAGGCACTTCAGGACCCACTACAGTTAGATCAATCGTATTCTTTTTTGCAAAAGCGAGTAAACCGTCTAGATCTTCAACATCAAGTGCAATATTTTCTACTTTATTCTCTAAGGCCGTCCCCGCGTTTCCGGGAGCTACAAATATTTTCTTTACTTTTTCAGACTGAGCCATTTTCCATGCGAGCGCATGTTCTCTTCCACCACTTCCAATCAGTAATATTTGCATCATCAATCCCTTATCAATTCTGAGTTTCCGTGCATTATAAGGAATACTGTTTTAACATGTAGAAATATCTACTACTTAAGCTAATCCTATGTCTAAAAATGTAACCCTCGCTAATCCACGCGGCTTTTGTGCTGGCGTTGACCGTGCTATTGAAATCGTAAACCGTGCCATAGATCTACTCGGCGCCCCTATTTATGTACGCCACGAAGTTGTACATAATCGCTTTGTGGTAAATACCTTACGTGAAAAAGGTGCTATTTTTGTACAAGAGCTGGATGAAGTCCCCGATGATGCCACTGTTATTTTTAGTGCTCACGGTGTATCGCGCGCAGTGCAAGAAAAAGCCAAAGAGCGTGGCTTAAAAGTGTTTGATGCGACTTGTCCGCTGGTCACAAAAGTGCACATGGAAGTATTGCGATACAGTAAGGACGGACGTGAAACAATTTTAATTGGGCACAAAGGGCACCCCGAAGTTGAAGGCACGATGGGACAATATGATAAAAGCTACGGTGGAAATATTTACCGCGTAGACTCACTTGAAGAGGTTGATACCCTTGTCGTCAATAACAGCAACATGCTGAGTTTTGTTACCCAAACGACCTTATCTATGGATGACACTGCCATTATTATTGATAAATTGCGTATGCGCTTTCCTAAAATCACTGGGCCTAAAAAGGACGATATTTGCTATGCCACACAAAATAGGCAGGATGCTTTAAAAACCTTGGCAGATAAATGTGATTTGATTCTTGTAGTCGGTTCACCTAATAGCTCTAATTCTAACCGCTTGCGTGAAATTGCTGAGAAAAAAGGCGTAACAGCCTATTTGATTGATGGCGCTGAAGATATTCAAGAAATATGGATTAAAGAAAGTAACAATATTGGCGTAACGGCGGGTGCATCTGCACCTGATATTCTTATTGATGAAGTCAATGCTAAACTGGAAGCACTTGGCGCTAATATTCTAGCTGATGACCAAGGCATTGTTGAAAATGTCTCTTTTGTTTTACCTAGGGAGTTAAGAATATAGCGGTTATATTTTTTCGCTTTTTACACGACCGATACGACTAATTGAAACTTTATTCTTTTTAATCGCCGCATTTGTAGCTGCATTAGTCGATTTAACATTAAAAGTCGGTGTAGCACCCGCGATCCTACCTGATAAGTCATAAGTTATAAAACCTACCGTACTAGTGAGATCAATATTCTCATTTGATTCTCCAATTTTAATAATATTATTAAAATCATTATCATTTACACCATCACCGTCGCAGTCTGCTGTTGTATCTACCGTACCTAATACACCACAGTCGGGAAATACTAACCAGCCGTTTGTTGTATAATTATCTGTTGCTGTTGTTGAGCAGGCGGTAAACCCACTGTTGCTTTTACAAACGGTCACATTATTACTACGCTTCAACGCCTCACTACGTGCAAGATTTAAAGCAGATACAAACTCATTGGTTGCGCTCGTCACTTTTGAATTATGAATCATTAAAGAAAAACTGGGCACAGCTAAGGTAATTAAGATTACCGCAATGGCTAAGGTAATCATTAACTCAATTAAGGTAAAACCAGTATTTGATTTCTTTAAGGTTTGTGCGTTTCTCATGATATTCAATTCGCTTAATACAACTTATAATTATTATTAGTGAGCTTCCCATTTATTTTTTGTAAATGCTGAACTCAATTATATCGCTAGCTTCATCAGCGACGTTGTACTACATCAACTTTTTGTTAAAATAGTACTTCAGCTCTAAAGCTAGTAAAAAACCTAAGAGCAACCCACATTAAACCATATTCCACAAAATATTGAGAATCTCTCAGATGAACGGACACTGGAAAATCATTGAGCAACATATCAGTCAAACACTCGGGGAAGATATTAATTTTAAACAAAACAGTAATGTTTCTGGAGGCTGCATCAACCAAGCTTCAAAAGTCACAGACACAAATAATAAACACTGGTTTATTAAAACCAATAAACCTACAAAGCTCGACATGTTTAAAGCAGAATCTGCTGGCTTACAAGCCCTTCGCGAGACTCAGGCTATACGCGTACCCGAAAACATTTGCCATGATGCTAATGATGAGTTTTCCTATTTTGTTTTAGAATACATTGAGCTTAACAGTACAATCCAGCAAGCGGCGACTGGGCAAGCCTTAGCTAAAATGCATCTTTATCAAAATAAATCTCCTTCAACTCAAGCCCAGAAACAGTTTGGCTGGTTACAAGATAACACCATTGGCTCCACACCTCAGTCAAATACACCCCATAATAACTGGGTATCTTTTTGGAAAGAAGAACGCTTATTAACACAGTTAAACTTGGCTAAAAGCAAAGGATACTCAAGTAAAGATTTTGAAAATGGTTTAACGCTAGCTGAAAATCTAGATACATTTTTCACAAGCTATTTACCTCAAGCCTCCCTACTCCATGGAGATTTATGGTCAGGCAATTGTGCCAGTGACCCACAAGGTCAACCTGTGATTTTCGACCCCGCTGTTTATATCGGTGATAGAGAAACAGATATAGCAATGACTGAATTATTTGGTGGTTTTAGCCAAGACTTTTATGATACCTACCATGCTGCTTACCCCTTAGACCCAGATTATAAAACACGTAAACAGCTTTATAACTTGTATCATATTTTAAACCACTTTAATTTATTTGGCGGCGGTTATGGATCTCAAGCAGCAACTATGACGAAGAAGTTACTAGCTGAAGTTTGATAACTGCCTGAAATAGACAATAATACTTTTTAGCCACAAAAACTAAAGTCCAAGCTGCTATCCATTCTATTAAGTTTCTTTTTTTACGCAGAGATCAGCAGAGAGAGAGAAACTACTTATACTCTGTGGTTTTCTGTATGATTTACTCCGCGCGTTCTGCGTTACAAATCTTAAGGCTACACCCGTTGCGCAACAATCATTGCCTCACTTCGTAAACCTTGAAGCACATCACCCTGT
>JAZGFW010000096.1:0-6440 GCA_036479895.1 Cocleimonas sp.
GCTCTTAGTATAGCCCATACGAAGGAGGCCTCTTATTAGATACATTATTGTAGGTGTATTTGTGGAAAGTAGGGTAACTTGTATGATGAGTGGTACTTTTAGAATTGAAATCGGAGATATTTATGCCACACCGCTCAAACCCTGTTGTAGCTAAAAAAGGCCCTTATGTTGTTGAGCTTGAGGCAGGGAAAAATTATTATTGGTGTTCGTGTGGGCGTTCAAAAACGCAGCCTTTTTGTGATGGTTCACACAAAGGTACAAACTTTGAACCAGTGAAAGTAACAGCGAAAGAAACGAAAAAAGTTGGCTTATGTGGCTGTAAACATACAAAAGCCGCTCCATTCTGTGATAGAGAACATAGCAAACTTTAAAGGTCTTTAGGGACGTAGTTTGTTTAAGGCTTCTTTAAAAGATTTTCTTTATCGAAATTTCTTTTGTAAAAAACAGCCACGTTGCCAATTTTTTGTATAAGTTCAGATTTGTGTGTTTTACCGAGCGCTTCGACAAGAGCATCCCTATCATCACGGTCACCTAAGTTAATTTTAACTTTGACTAATTGATGAAAGTCGATTGCGATGGCTAGTTCGTCATTTATGCTGTCTTTCATGCCATGTTGCCCCACGGTAACTATTGGCTTGAGTTTATGCGCTAATGCTTTAAGCTGTTTTATTTGAGATTTATCCATGCGGGATATGATAATGCGGGTTGCGTTAAATGGCGAGAAGTAAAAGCAGTGGAAGTTGGTTAAAAGAGCATTTTGATGATGAATACGTCAAACTTTCACAAAAAGAAGGTTACCGCTCACGTGCAATCTACAAGCTTAAAGAAATTCAGCAAAAAGATCAGCTGATTAAGCACGGTATGCAAGTGGTTGATTTAGGCGCTGCTCCAGGTGGCTGGAGTCAGTATGCAGTTGAGTTAGTAGGTGCTAATGGGCGTGTAGTTGCGAGCGATATTTTGTCGATTGACCCTTTGCCCTTTGTAGAATTCATAAAAGGGGATTTTACCGAACAAAGTGTCTTAGATGATATTTTAAGCGTATTGCAAAAAAAGGATAAAAATGCCAAGGCAGATGTTGTAATCTCAGATATGGCGCCCAATGTTACAGGTGTAGAAACAATCGATCAGCCAAAATCAATATATTTGTGCGAGCTTTCCTTAGATATGGCTCGAACTGTATTAAAGCAAGGTGGATCGTTTGTGGCAAAGGTCTTTCAGGGAGATGGCTCTGATGCTTTTATAAAAGATGTAAAAAATAGTTTTAAACAAGTAAAAATTCGCAAGCCTAAAGCTTCACGCCCTCGTAGCCGAGAAGTGTATGTTGTGGCACAGGGTTTCCATAATTAGTTTGGAATTGTACGGGAACTATTGAAACGCCAATAGTCTCAAAGGATGATAAAGTAAAACAGTTTAGTGTAAACTGTAACAGTCTGTTCGCAGTACTTATATGACACTGTGATTATTAAAGAAAGAGGAAAACTTCTTGAACGATTTAAATAAAAATATTGTGATGTGGGTCGTAATCGCCTTAGTGCTGGTTGCGGTATTCAGTAAATTCAATGTGCCACAAGCTCAATCACAAGGTTTGTCTTATTCTGACTTCGTAAAACGTGTCGAAAGTAAGAGCGTGAAGGAAGTAGAAATTAGCGGGCAAGTTGTTACGGGTATAGGCTCTAGCGGTGAGAAATTCCAGACTTATGCGCCTTACAATGATCCAAAAATGATTGATGAATTACTTTTAAATGATGTGAAAGTAAATGTAAGAGAACCAGAAGGTCGTTCTGTTTTGGTTGATATTTTAGTCAATACCATTCCCTTCTTACTGATTATTGGTTTATGGATTTACATCATGCGTCAAATGCAAGGTGGCGGTGGAAAAGGCGGCCCAATGTCTTTTGGTAAATCAAAAGCGCGCATGATGACTGAAGATCAAGTTAAAGTAACATTTGCCGATGTGGCAGGTTGTGAAGAAGCCAAAGAAGAAGTATTTGAAATCGTTGAATTTTTACGTGATCCGAGCAAGTTTCAAAAATTGGGTGGTAAAATCCCGCGTGGTATCTTATTAGCAGGCTCGCCGGGTACAGGTAAAACATTGTTAGCCAAAGCGATAGCAGGTGAAGCAAAAGTACCGTTCTTTAGTATCTCTGGTTCTGACTTTGTTGAAATGTTTGTCGGCGTAGGTGCATCACGTGTACGTGACATGTTTGAACAAGCGAAAAAACACGCCCCTTGTATTATTTTTATTGATGAAATAGATGCTGTAGGTCGCCAACGTGGCGCAGGTATGGGTGGCGGAAATGACGAGCGCGAGCAAACGTTAAATCAACTATTGGTTGAAATGGATGGTTTTGAAGGCTCAGAAGGCGTTATCGTTGTTGCGGCAACCAACCGCCCTGATGTGTTAGACCCAGCGTTATTGCGCCCTGGTCGATTTGATCGTCAAGTCGTTGTACCATTGCCTGATGTTCGTGGTCGTGAACAAATTTTAAAAGTACACATGCGCAAAGTACCTTTAGGTGATGATGTGAAAGCAAGTATTCTTGCGCGCGGTACACCGGGTTTTTCGGGTGCTGATTTAGCCAACCTTGTTAATGAAGCTGCTTTATTTGCAGCACGTGCAGATAAACGCACTGTTAATATGGAAGAGTTCGAGCAAGCTAAAGATAAAATCATGATGGGCGCTGAGCGTAAATCTATGGTTATGAACGAAAAAGAAAAAGAAAATACGGCATATCATGAAGCAGGTCACGCCATTGTTGGCTTGACTGTTCCGGATCACGATCCTGTTTATAAAGTAACCATTATTCCTCGTGGTCGTGCTTTGGGTGTCACCATGTTCTTGCCAGAAGAAGACAAGTACAGCGCCAGTAAGCAAAGTCTAGAAAGCCAAATATCAACCTTGTTTGGCGGTCGAATCGCTGAAGAAATGATCTTAGGTAAGGACGGTGTAACCACAGGAGCATCAAACGACATTGAGCGTGCAACCAGCATTGCACGTAATATGGTAACAAAGTGGGGCTTATCAGAAAGGCTCGGGCCGTTGTCATACAGTGAAGAAGAAGGCGAAGTATTTTTGGGTCGCTCAGTGACACAAACTAAGCACGTTTCTGATGATACCGCGCATGAAATTGATGATGAGGTTCGTCAAATCATTGAGTCAAACTACGCGCGTGCTGAAACAATTCTGAAAGAGAAGGTTGAGATACTTCACGCGATGACAGCAGCGTTAATGAAATATGAAACGATAGATCAAGCACAGATTGCGGCATTAATGAAAGGTGAAGTGCCACCACCGCCAGAAGATTGGAGTGATAGTGACTCTTCAAACGTTGATGGTGGTGATGGTGGTTCGGCTGTTAAAACATCTGATGATGCTAAAGATGCGGATAAAAAAGAAGCGAAAAGCAAAAAAGATGGCGGTAAAGATTCAATCGGTGATCCAGCAAGTTCCCACTAATTGAGTTACTTTAATCTGTTTCAAAAAAGGTGCCTTAGGGTGCCTTTTTTTATGCTTCATTAACATTCTATTCAGATTATGAATGCTATTATGTGTATAAAAATTAATCAATAAGAAGTTAGTACCTATGAGCAGGAAATATTTTGGCACGGATGGCATACGCGGAGAAATTGGCAAAGCACCAATGACCCCAGATTTTGTTCTTAAACTAGGTTGGGCAGCAGGTAAGGTATTAGCCTCGCAAGGTGTTCCACTTGTTTTGATTGGAAAAGACACCCGAATATCAGGCTATATGCTAGAAAATGCTTTAGAAGCAGGTTTAGTTGCAGCAGGCGTAAATGTACGTTTGTTAGGGCCAATGCCAACCCCCGCGGTTGCTTATCTTACACGTACTTTTAGAGCGTCAGCAGGTGTAGTGATTAGTGCGTCGCACAATCCTTTCCAAGATAATGGTGTTAAATTTTTTACAGCAGATGGTACAAAACTATCTAATGAAACAGAGCTTGAAATTGAAGAGTACTTGGAAAAAGAATTAGAGACTGTCAGTTCAGAAAAGCTAGGAAAGGTAGAGCGTATAAGGGACTACTCAGGTCGTTATATTGAGTTTTGTAAACGTTCAATACCTGCTGATATAAGCCTGCAAGGTTTACGCATTGTGGTTGACTGTGCTAATGGCGCAACCTATCAAGTAAGCCCTGACGTTTTCACTGAGCTAGGTGCTGATGTTATTAAAATAGGCGTAGAGCCGAACGGAATTAACATCAATGATAACTGCGGCGCTACCTCTTTAGGTTTCCTGCAAGAGAATGTAAAACATTATCGTGCTGACTTAGGTGTCGCTTTGGACGGTGATGGTGATCGTTTAATGATGGTAGATGAAGATGGTGAGGTTGTTGATGGTGATGAGATACTCGCTATTATTGCAGCGCACCGACACGAAAATGGCACTTTAGGTGAACATGTAGTGGGTACGCTAATGAGTAACCTTGGCCTAGAAAAATCCATCACAGGCATGGGGCTAAAGTTCCACCGTGCTGATGTTGGTGACCGCTATGTGATGGAGGTAATGCGTAAAACAGGCAGCATCCTTGGTGGGGAATCATCAGGTCACACTATCGTACGTGATCGTATTGCGACAGGTGACGGTACAATTGCTGCTTTGCAAGTACTGCATGCCATGATTGATATGGGTAAAAGTCTAAAAGACATTAAGAAGGTTATGTCGAAATACCCACAAACACTGGTTAATGTTCGTATCAAAGAAAAGATCGACTTAGATAGCAACACAAAAATTCAAGATGCCGTAAAAACAGCCGAAAAACAAATGGGCAACCGGGGTCGAGTACTATTAAGAGCCTCAGGGACGGAGCCACTAATTCGTGTCATGGTCGAAGCGGATAATGTAGATGAAACAGAGCAGTTAGCTAATATGATTGCAAATGCTGTTGAGCAAGCTGCAGGTTAAAATACAAACACTTTTTTGTTCCGTTATTCCTTATGAATAGTGCGTTAAATCTCGCTTTATAGCTTGCTTTATTCCCGTCTTCGCGTTAACCTTCCGCGATTCAAAAAAACGACTGGGAAATACTCTTATGCGCAAGACTTTAGTAGCAGGAAACTGGAAACTTAACGGTTCAAAAGAAAGTATTAAAGAATTATTAAGTGGCATACAAGCAGGGATGTCAGAAGCAAAGGCAGATGTTGTTGTTTGTGCACCTTATATCTATATCCCACTCGTTGAAGAAATACTCTCAGGTAGCAATATTGGCTACGGCTCAGAAAGCATTTCAGAAAATGACTCAGGCGCATTCACCGGAGAAATCTCAGGCGAAATGCTCAAAGACTTCAACTGTCAATACTCTATCGTCGGTCACTCTGAGCGTCGTTCATTATTTGGCGAAAAAGATGCCGACACTGCGAATAAATTTGCAGCTGCAAGAAAGCATGGTCTAACACCGATTCTTTGCGTAGGTGAGCTACTAGAAGAGCGAGAAGCAGGGACGACAGAAGCAGTCGTATCGCGACAATTAGATGCCGTAATCGCATTAGAAGGTATCGCCGCTTTAGCCGATGCCGTCATCGCATATGAGCCAGTTTGGGCTATCGGAACAGGCAAAACAGCATCACCGCAACAAGCACAAGACGTGCATGCTTTTATTCGTGCAAAAATTGCAAAACGCGATGAAGCCGTTGCAGAAAAAGTACAGATTTTATACGGTGGTAGCGTAAACGGCGGAAACGCAGAAGAGCTATTTGCCATGGAAGACATTGATGGTGGATTGATTGGTGGCGCTTCACTAAAAGCAGAAGATTTCTTAGCCATTTGTAAAGCAGGCTAAAGTAACAAGTAAGTAGCAAGAATATTGCTAGATGCTACATCAGACACAAGGTTAGATGGGTTAAAAGTTAGACATATAGTTAGATAAATTAAAAAGGGTTCACATGTTATACAACATCTTATTAATCGTTCAAATTCTAGTTGCCTTAGGTATCATAGGTTTGGTGCTTATTCAACACGGCAAGGGTGCTGATGCAGGTGCTGCTTTTGGTGGTGGTGCATCAGGCACAGTTTTTGGTTCGCGTGGTTCAGGCAACTTCCTAACGAAACTAACAACGGGTTTGGCGATACTATTTTTTGCTAACTCTCTAATGCTTGCATGGTTAGTGGCACACCCTGATGGTTTAGAAGGTGGTTCGATTATACCGAGCGCACCTTCAGCAGTTGTTGAGCCTGCAACAGGTGGTGCAGTAATAAATGCAACGCCTAACACAACACCGATTGATGTTCCAGGTGGCGCAGCACCAACAGCAGTGGCACCAGCAAAAGAAGAAGCTCCCTCAGATATACCTAAGTAAGCGCAAGCCTACAAAAAAAGCCGATGTGGTGAAATTGGTAGACACGCACGCTTGAGGGGCGTGTTGCGCAAGCAGTGCCGGTTCGACTCCGGCCATCGGCACCACACACTAACCTAGTTTTCTAGGT
>JAZGFW010000097.1:0-2410 GCA_036479895.1 Cocleimonas sp.
GACATACCTATTAAATACATAGATGTTCCCCTTGAAACAACTTTAGATATTTCGGAGGCACAAAATATGTATGCCTATGACACTTATCTTATTCAATGCGCTCAACAAACCAGTACTCCGTTGCTAACTTTGGATAAAGGTTTAAAGACTGTAGCAGAAAAAATTGGAGTTCCTTTATTAGAGGTGAAATCATGAGAGAATATAGCTTTACAGAAGCTCGTCAGAACTTTGCAACCATCCTTGATGAAGCAAAAAAGGACGGTGCTGTTTGTATAAAAAAACGTGATGGTGAGGTTTTTTATATAAAACCAGCCAAATCTAAACGGTCTCCTTTTGATGTAAAAGGTGTTAATTTAGGCTTATCTTCTTCTGATATTGTAGATATTGTTCGAGAAGGTAGAGTTAGGGAATATTAATAATATAAAAGATAACAAGGCATTTAAAACAAGGACTTACCTAAGCGAGTCTTCTATTTTTAGGGTTGTAATTCCGTTTAAGTTTGTGCTTAATTTGAGTTATGCTAAGTCAAGTCGGCAAGCCCTTTAATGCGGCGTTAGATGTCTGCGACGCAAAAGCAAATAGTGTACTTTGTCGTAGAATGATAGCGAAATTAAAAAAGCTATGATAATATCATTCTGCCTATCAGATTAGCTGATGGGGATAACTACAGGTTGTCAACTGTAAACTTTATAAGTTTATAGACTGCCAACCAGATGAGTTTAGTAATCATATTATTATTCTCCTTGTAATTATACTTTATGTGTAGCATATGCGGTGAATGTGTCTAGTACGCAGAGATAGCGTTTTAAAAACGTTTGGTTCAGCTGAAAAGGAAACTTGGGAAGACCGCAGTCCTTACTTCCTTTTCAGTTAGCTAAACCTATAAATACAATAATAATGAAAAAACATCCTTGGTATAAACCACGAAGATATTTACATTTTGATACCCCTTTAAGTGTAAAGAACGCGGAAAAAATTGCGACTAACCCTAATAAAGTTAAGTCACATTCCTTTTATCCATTTATTGCTTTCAGTAATTTAACTAAGAAAATATTTTTTGATAAAAATGCTGTAAAAATAAAAAGCAAAGAGAAGACAAGACCCATTTCTTACGCTTCTCACGCGGATTCCGCAATTTACTCATATTATTCAAATATGTTATCAAATAACTACGAGAAACTACTTTCAGATCATGGCTTATCAAAGAATGTAATTGCATTTAGATCGCTAGGTAAAAGTAATATCGACTTTGCAAAGCAAATATTTACGGAGATTGAGGAACGAAAATATTGTTCAGCTATAGGGTTAGATGTTACTGGCTTTTTTGATAACTTGGATCATATGCATCTTAAAAAAATGTGGGCAAAGGTAATAGGTGAAAGTACTCTTCCGAATGA
The DNA here is from genome assembly GCA_036479895.1 of Cocleimonas sp. GTDB lineage: Bacteria > Pseudomonadota > Gammaproteobacteria > Thiotrichales > Thiotrichaceae > Cocleimonas. Next base: position 1,398 of record JAZGFW010000097.1, read on the forward strand.
TCATTTTGCAGTATTTAAATCAATTTCATCATTTTCCACAGTAGACAAAGAGAAATTATATAAAGAGTTTGATATAGCAGTACATAATCCTAAAAACAATCGAACTAGAGTATGTAGCCCGAAAGATTTTAGGAATAGGGTTAGAAAAAACAAATTAATTAAAAAAAATAAAGTCCCTTTCGGTATACCTCAAGGGTCACCTATTAGTGCTATCCTTTCAAATATTTATATGTTTGATTTTGATAAAACTATTAAAGAGTATGTTAATAATATCGGTGGCAGCTATTATCGTTATTGCGACGATATGATGATTATCGTTCATCCAGAAAAAAGAGATAAAACAATATCTTATGTAACATCAGAAATATTAAAGTTAAAACTAGAAATAAATCAAAAAAAGACCGAAATTTCAAATTTCAGTTTAACTGGAGGCAAACAAAAATCAGATAGACCACTTCAATATTTAGGGTTTACCTTTGATGGGGAGAGGATTTTAATCAGGTCAGCAGCTTTTGCAAGGTTCTCTGGTAAAATGAAGGGCGGCGTAAAGTTAGCTAAAAGGACGTGTGAAAAGCGTAATATAATTAGACAGGAGAAAGGTCACGCTGAAAGGGATTTATACAAGAGAAAAATATATGGAGACCTTTGCATGAAGTCTCATTTTCCAAATTAATCTAACCTTTGAGCCTTTTTCTTAAAAAAATGGACTCAACATCATTACTTTCTCTATTTCTAGCTATTTCAGCATCTTTTTAAGCTTATTTCCTTGTTTCTGTGAGCCATGGGCGCAATGATGCCTCATATCAGCATGCTACTTCGATTAATCGCCATACCTCGTTTAATATTATGTGCAACACACATTAAGCCAAATCGGGCTTTGTTTCTTGCCATCCCAAGGTAACGGGCATTGCCCATACCATAGTGAAGTTTTAGTACACCAAAAACCCTTTCAACAATACTTCGTGTTCCTGACGCCAAACGATTAGATTCTATTTGTTGTTCTGTCAGTGGCT
>JAZGFW010000098.1:0-14764 GCA_036479895.1 Cocleimonas sp.
TGTTGAAATAGCATCTGAGTTTTTTTTCTCAAATAAAAGATCTGTAATGTTCAAGGCTTGGCTCCAATATATTGTTGAGAATCAATAGAATACCTTAAAATATCGATAACTAATAGCAGCTAAAATAATTTAGGGTCTCTACTAAATGAGATATTACTTTGTTAAAGCCTACTTTGCAGGTTAATGATCTAGTTAACTTATTAAATAGTTAAACTTGGGAGGTGTCTTCCGGTGGCTTTAAGCCAAAATGTCGCCATGCTTGGCGGGTCGCCATTCGCCCACGTGGGGTTCGCATTAAAAAACCTTGTTGAATTAAAAAGGGCTCAATCACATCTTCAATTGTGCCGCGTTCTTCACCAATAGCGGCCGCAATACTTTCAACACCCACAGGGCCACCATCAAACTTTTCCATAATGGCAAGTAATACGCGTCTATCCATGTGGTCAAAACCTTGGTCATCAACATTCAGCATGTTTAAGGCGCTGTTTGCAATATCTTGGGTGATTTTTCCGTCTGATTTAACTTGTGCGTAATCACGTACGCGGCGTAGTAAGCGGTTGGCTATACGTGGGGTTCCGCGTGAACGACGAGCAATTTCTTTTGCTCCATTATCATCAATCTCAACTTTTAGAATACCTGAGGCACGTGTCACTATATGGGTTAAATCCTTAACATTGTAAAACTCAAGGCGTTGCACAATGCCAAAACGATCACGTAAAGGTGAGGTTAGTAAACCTGCTCGCGTGGTTGCTCCAATTAATGTAAAAGGCGGTAAGTCGAGTTTAATTGAACGTGCCGCGGGGCCTTCACCAATCATAATATCTAGCTGAAAATCCTCCATAGCAGGATATAAAATTTCTTCAATGACAGGGCTTAGACGATGTATTTCATCAATAAATAAAACATCATAAGGTTCTAAATTAGTTAGTAATGCAGCAAGATCTCCTGCTTTTTCAAGTACGGGACCGGATGTTTGGCGTAAGTTTGCACTGAGTTCATTCGCTATAATGTGAGATAAGGTGGTTTTACCAAGTCCCGGTGGACCAAAAATTAATACGTGATCCAGTGCATCTCCACGAGCTTTTGCTGCAGGAATGAAAATTTCCATCTGCTCACAAACAGCGGGTTGGCCTACATAGTCTTTTAGATATTTCGGGCGAATTTGTTCTTCTTTTTCACTAAACTCATCATCTAATCCCGCTACAGGAGATATTAAGCGATCATCGGCCAAATCATCAAAGCCATTCACGAAAGACTTGCCTTAAGTGCATTGCGCACGATTTCTTCAACACTTAATGAAGTATCGCTATTTTTAAGTGAAGAGGACACCATCTTACTCGCTTGGGCAGGTTTATAACCAAGAGCCAATAATGCAGCAACTGCTTCATCTTCAAGCTTTCTTGGAGCTGATTGAACTGAAATATCATCACTTTCTTGCAACTCACTCGGCTCTGGCAAGCGATCGCGCATTTCAATAATTAATCGCTCAGCAGTCTTTTTTCCAACACCTGGTAACTTAGTTAAGCCCGACACATCACCAGAATGAATACGCGTAGCAAATTCATTAGCAGTCATCCCTGAGACAATGGCGAGTGCCATTTTTGGTCCTACACCGTTCACTTTTAACAGTAATCTAAATAAGGCGCGTTCTTTCTCTGAGCTAAAGGCATAAAGTGTATGTGCATCTTCACGCACAATAAGATGGGTAAATAAAATCACCTCACTATTTATTTCAGGTAAATCGATAAAAGTGGTCATAGAGGCTAATAGTTCGTAGCCAACACCACCCACATCTAATAATAAATCAGGGGCTTGTTTGTGAAGTACTGTGCCGCGTAATCGTCCAATCATAATATAAATCCAAATCTACGCATAGAAAACGAATATAGCACAAACTTTTGATTCCACAGGACATCGCAAAAATACTCGATTAACTTACGGGTGAAACGGATTTTTTTCGAATATTCTGTGTGAACTAAAAGAATGAAATCAAATTTTTGCACTCTATTTCGCTCCTCTATGTATGGGTTTGGATTAAACACTGTTTGCTAATGCTTTTTGTAAACGTGCTTTTGTTGCTCCAACATGCGCATGGCTTAAGGCAATGGCAAGCCCATCTGCAGTATCTTCTTGGATTTTACCTTGAAGATTTAACAGCAGTTTTACCATGTGTTGTACCTGAGATTTATCTGCACTACCTTTGCCAACAACAGCTTGTTTTATTTCTCTTGCACTATATTCAAAAACAGGGATATTTTGCATCACAGTAGCACAAATTGCTGCACCGCGTGCCTGCCCTAGCTTTAATGCAGATTGAGGATTTTTTGATAAAAAAACTTCCTCAATCGCCATTTGCTTTGGCTGAAACTCCTGAAGAATTAACTCAATTTCTTGATATATTTTACCCAAACGGTCGGGAAAAGAAGCATTCCCTAAACGAATACAGGTACTGAAAAGATGTTTACTGTGGCGTCCATCGCTCTCGATAATACCTATCCCCGTGATGCGCGACCCAGGATCTATCCCAATTATTCTCATTACTTAGCCCTAACCTAGCCCATGTTTGCTTTTTGTTTTCTTTTAAGCATTCTAGCACAGATAGGTACCTTGGCAAGCTCATAGTGATTAGTCTAGTTAAATTGACTAACTCAGTTAATCCTAGAAAGTGTGCTAGATTTCAAGCATCTCAAAATCTGACTTACCTACACCACAGTCGGGACACAACCAGTCTTCTGGAATATCTTCCCACTTTGTACCTGGCTCTATACCATCTTCTGGCCAACCTTGTGCTTCATCATAAACCCAAGCACATACTGCACACATATATGTTTTCATTTCTAGTCCTTCTAATATTTGAAACTTTCATACCGATTGTCTTGTGATTCTTTATGTTTTACCAAAGTCCTCGTAGAATAGAGGGATACATCTAAAATAAAAATAACTTATAAAGATACTATATCAATGGAAAAGACTAAAAAAATAATTCTTTCGAGCCTGCTTTCACAGCTTGTTAAAAATGAAAAAATAGATCTAGACACTGCAGAAAAGGCTCAAGAAGCATCAAAACAGCGTGGTATATCTATCACCACTCACCTCGCCCAAAAGAAGCTAGTCGATCAAGCTGTTTTAGCGAGATACAATAGTAATGAGTATGGTTTAAGTTATGTTGACCTTGATGTTGTCGATATTCCTTTAGATGTTAGCACATTGCTTAATGTTGACATGTTACGCAAGCTACAAATTGTACCGCTCTTTAGAATGGGTAAAGCCTTAACTGTAGCAGTAGCTGACCCTTTCTTTTTATCTAAATTGAGTGATATTCGTTTTGCAACGGAGCTCGTACCTGAGCCTGTGATTGTTGATTATGGCAAATTCCAAAAAATATTAAACCCAGAGTACAATGAATCATCTGTTAACGCAGGTATGTCAATTTCATCGGACGCTGAGGCTCAAGACTTGGTACTTGAAACCGAAGACCTAGAAGGTGATGAAAGTGAAGATGAGGATGATTCAGGTGTAGATGTTACAAGCTTTGTAAATGAGCTACTGACACATGCAATCAATAAAAAAGTATCGGATATTCATGTTGAGCCTTACGAAAAAATCTTGCGGGTACGTTATCGTATTGATGGTATTTTACAAGTAGTCAGCATGCCACCCAAATCTATTGCTCGAAAAATGACATCGCGAATAAAAGTAATGGCCCGTTTAAACAGCTCTGAGCGACGCGTACCACAAGATGGGCGTATCCACTTTAAATATGGTGATCGACATATTGACTTTCGTGTGAACACACTTCCAACGCTCTACGGTGAAAAAATCGTAATGCGTATTTTGGACTCCGATACAGCAGCATTAGGTGTCGACAACCTTGGTTTTAGTAAAAGACAGAAGAAAGACCTGATGGAGGCCTTAGCAAAACCAGACGGTATGATACTCGTTACAGGGCCTACAGGTTCTGGTAAAACAGTAACACTTTATGCGGGTTTAAATATCTTAAATACGTCTGAAAAGAACATTGCAACAGCAGAAGATCCAGCGGAAATACAAGTACCTGGGATTAATCAGGTAAACGTAAATCCAAAAGTAGGTTTAACCTTTGCAAGCGCATTACGCGCCTTCTTACGTCAAGATCCAGATATCATAATGGTTGGTGAGATTCGTGACCTAGAGACAGCTGAAATTTCAATTAAAGCTGCACAAACAGGTCACTTAGTACTGTCAACATTACACACAAACAGTGCGCCAGAAACTTTAACGCGTCTCATTAATATGGGTGTACCCCCTTTTAATATTGCCTCATCGGTTCACTTAATAGTGGCACAAAGACTAGCACGACGCTTATGTAAGACCTGTAAAACACTGGCTCAAAATGTTCCAGAAAAAGCGCTTGTTCAGCTTGGGTTCGCAGAAGATGAGATAAAATCACTTGAAATATTTGAACCCGTAGGTTGTGGTGATTGTTCTAATGGTTACAAAGGGCGAGTGGGTATTTATCAAGTCATGCCTATTTCAACCGAGATGGAAACTATGATAATGGAAGGAGAAAACTCATTAAAGCTTGCACAACAAGCTGAAAAAGAAAAAATTAATGATCTAAGGCAATCAGCACTTGAAAAAGTACGTGAAGGCGTTACGTCACTTGCAGAATTAGAACGTGTAACAAAAGACTAACGGAGACACTTACACGAATCAGATGAACTCGTGCAAAGGTCTTAATAATAAAAACTAGGTAAAAGATAATGGCTACTGCAGTTGCAAAAAAACAAAATACAAAGGCTAGAGAGCTCCAGATGTATGTCTGGGAAGGCGTTAATAAGGCAGGTGTAAAAATTCGTGGTGAAAATGAAGCCATCAATGAAAACTTTCTTAGAGCGGAGCTTAGACGCCAAGGTATTAGCCCAAAAATAATTAAAAAGAAAAGTAAAAGATTAGCGGGTGGTGCTATTAAAGCTGTTGATATTTCACAGTTTGCTCGCCAATTAACGACCATGATGCGCGCAGGTGTACCGATGGTACAATCGCTAGAAATTATCTCTGCAGGTCATGAAAAACCAATTATGCAGAACCTAATTAACCAGCTGACTACAGATATTGAAGGCGGTGCTGATTTAGCGGGAGCATTAGCTAAACACCCACTTTACTTTGATGATCTATTTGTTAACTTGATTCGAGCGGGCGAACAAGCAGGTACGCTTGAAGACATGATCGACAAAGTTGCAACTTATAAAGAAAAAACAGAATCAATGAAAGCCAAAGTTAAAAAGGCAATGATGTATCCTGTTATCGTTATTATCGCGGCAGTTGTTGTATCGGTTATCATGTTAGTTTGGGTAATCCCAACCTTTAAAGATATTTTTGAAGGCTTTGGTGCAGACTTACCAGCATTTACGTTGTGGGTTATTAGCTTATCTGAATGGCTTCAGGCTTTTTGGTATATTCCGCTAGGAATCGTTATAGGTACTGGTGTAGGTTTCACTCAAGGTAAACGACGCTCAGAAAAGTTTAGACATGGCGTTGATCGAGTTGCACTTAAACTGCCTATTATGGGACAAATTATCAACAAATCAGCGGTGGCACGTTTCGCCAGAACGTTGTCAACTATGTTTGCAGCAGGTGTACCATTGGTTGAAGCAATGGACGCGGTAGCAGGAGCAACAGGTAATGTGGTCTATGAAAAAGCTACACTTCAAATGAAAGAAGATGCTTCAAAAGGTGTTCAGTTACATGTCGCTATGAGTACGACGCAACAATTTCCCAATATGGTTGTACAAATGACTAAAATTGGTGAAGAATCAGGTCGACTAGAAGAAATGCTCGACAAGGTAGCAGACTATTTTGAAGAGCAAGTTGATGATCTTGTTGATACGCTAGCAAAACAGATTGAGCCATTAATTATGGCTGTACTAGGTGTGTTAGTGGGTGGCTTAGTTGTTGCTATGTACCTTCCAATATTCAAGATGGGTGCGGCAGTAGGTTAATCAACGCAAAGTACATTATATATTGAGACCTTTGCACGAATCAGGTGACGAGTAAAAATGACTAATATTTCACTGCTTTTCGTTGAAAAACTTGCTAATAACCCGTTATTAGCTTCATTTTCCGTCTCATTCAGTAAAATATTAGTCTATTTTTCTTTCGCCACTGACTCGTGCAAAGGTCTCACATTAAATGGAAAAGAACAACTTGTGGGCTCAGGTTGTTCTTTTTTAATTTGAGGCTGAACTAGGCTCAAATTAAAAAAATTGGGGAAAATAATGGAAGTTATCGCATTACTTAAAAGCAACACTACGTTTTTTTTAATCGTCGTTGGTCTTTTTTCACTTTTAATTGGCAGTTTTTTAAACGCTGCCATTTACCGCATACCTATCATGCTACAGCGTGAATGGCGTAGCGAGTGTGAACAGTTACTTGGCGGTGAAGATGAGGCAGAGAACAAAAAGCCTTCAGAGCCCTTCAATCTTTTTGTGCCTCGCTCACAGTGCCCGCATTGCGGACATATGATTACCTCACTTGAGAATATTCCCGTACTGAGTTACTTATTCTTACGCGGAAAATGCTCATCGTGTAAAACAGGTATATCCGTTCAATACCCTCTTATTGAAATATTTACCGCATTACTTTCTGTATTTGTCGCGTGGAAAATTGGTTTTGGTTGGCCGGTACTTGCTGCTCTTTTATTCACATGGGTGTTAATTTTATTATCACTGATTGACGCGAAAACTATGTTGTTGCCCGATAACTTGACCTTACCCCTCATGTGGGCAGGAATTGCAGTTAACTATCACACTGCCTTTGTTGATTTACAAAGTAGTGTGCTTGGTGCGATGTTTGGCTATCTTTCTCTTTGGTCACTTTTCCATGTGTTTAAATTAATCACGGGCAAAGAAGGTATGGGTTATGGTGACTTCAAAATATTGGCCGCTATTGGTGCATGGGGGGGCTGGCAGATTTTACCCTTTACGGTATTTGTTGCATCATTCTTAGGTGCCTTTATCGGTATTTTATGGATGCTAATTCAGCGCCAAAAAGAAAGCCAACCTATTCCTTTCGGACCTTGGCTGGCTTTAGCGGGTTTTATTGGTTTTATTTGGCGAGATGAAGTGGTTGAAGCGATGCAAGCTTACTTCATGGTTTAGCTATTTAAATCGCTAGTTACAGTTTTTTATACAAACTTTTCTGGATTTAACGACACCACCACAACTGGCATATGATTGCCTATAATTAGGTTGGCAACCACAATCTTGACTACAACTTTCTTTTCGGTAACGCGCAGTGATACTTGATACAGTCGGTTTTACAGGCCGAGGCATGGTAAACGAAGGTCTATCGAAGTGCATTCCTATACTTGTATAGCCATGACTGTTTAAGCATTTACTTTTCTTCTTTCCTTTCTTTTGGCAGCTATTTAAGTAATTCTCACGACGTGCTTCAAGTAGATCCATTCTTAGCTCATACCAATTTAAGTCCCGTTGATGTTGCTCTTTAGCGTTCAGCCAAACCTCTAACTGACTAGGATACTCACGCAATAAATGAGGCAAGGCTCGTTGCGCCTCATTTTGAGATTTCTTCAAACAACTTTGATATTTATAATAACAACGGTTATTACATTGATTAAGTTGTGATTGACTATTTTGTATACAAGATAGCCCCTGCTTAGTTTTGGGTGGCGTATAGTCATACACTATTTTGTAGCTCGAACAGGTTGAGAGAAGTGGTAATAGCATCAATAAAAAGAGCGACTGTAAAATATTTGCTTGTTTTCTTTTAAACATAATTATTAGCCTATTTCCTATTAAGGTGTTTCAGGATATTCATTAACCTCAACTTCAAGATGAAAACTCCAGTTGTCACCTTTAAAAGCATATGTACCGTTCTTAAGGGGTACTGTTATATTGGCACCGCCGATAAAATCATAACCCTCATTTACACTTTCATACACACCGTATTTGGGTGCATTATCTACTTCATGCGCTTTAAAATGAATCATTAATTCAGTCTCACCAGCGGGAACAAATTGATCAAGCACGAGCTGCTGCAAACTTTTCTCTTCGCCATCTTCACTATAATGAGTGACAGGTAAAGTAGCACCACGACGCGTGTTCTCTGCAATAGCCTGCGTAATACCCCAAAGTTTTTCGATTTGAGGTGAGTAAACTTTGCTTTCAAAAATAACTTCGGCTTGTTTATTGTACCACTGAATATTTTCTTGAATATCATCGACTTTGGCGTCAGTTAAACGAATTGTCACACGCTTTTTTGAATTAAGAAAAGTCATCACATTCGCCCAAGCACCCATATGATCTTTTAGACTTAAATGGTTCTCATGAATCAACGTAAATGTTGGGGGTAAATTATTAAAGCGAGCACTCTCCGCTACCTTATTAAAGTGACAATCTTTAACCCTTTGTGTTCCATCGTTGGCAGAAAATTGACCATTTATAAAAAGTAGTTTGGTTAATAAACCATTGCTTAATCCATCGTCTGTAGAAGCCTGCATTCCCATACGAATATATTTGTAATTTGGGTTTATAGCGTCACTCACAGGGTTTTGTAAATTGTCAGAAATCCAATCTGTACTCATATGAGTAATATCGATACTTTCTAGCCCATCGCCACCATAGAACTTCTCAATATATTCCTTTCTATCTGCGGCGTAGTTTCCTCGAATCACACCCTCTAGACTGTACCATTTAGCGATTTTTTTACTGCTTGCCAGCCCTTCAATATCTTTTTCTATCATCCAGCGAGTCACTAATGAACCCATGCTCCCGCTTACTATATTGATGCTTTCAACCTTCTCTTGTTGCATAAGGTAGTTAGCGTATTTAGCAATAATCACCGCATAACGAGGAATGCCGCCACCCCATTGATTTGTTACTGATTGTAGCTCCTGAATATCATTTTTAGTAAAGTAATGAGGTGCTTTATCACCGTAGTAAGTAGTGGTTTTTATAATATTAAGAATATTACTCTTTGCATTGCTATTGCCGAGTTGCTGAAATTTTTCGATTGTAGGGTCGTGATGTTCAGCACCATAAACACCTGAAGTTTTGTGACCCTGCTTATCAAAACCATGCACGAAAAGAGTGAGGTTTTTTATTGTTGGCTCTGAATTATCAACACCATCAGCACCGCCACCGCAAGCAGTAACTAAGCTTGAAATAAGTAGTACAGATAAAAAGAGAAAGGATGCTTTTGAAGTTAATTGCATGGTAAATCTCTGCTCAAAATAAGACGTAATAATTAGTCATGCATCACAAATGAACGCATTATTACGAGTTATTATAAATCTTTCAGCTCGGTCGTTACGTCCATATTTTGAGCACGGTGCCTAAGCACATGATCCATCAAAGTAATCGCTAACTGCGCCTCACAAATCGGAGTTGCACGAATCCCAACACAAGGATCATGGCGACCTTTGGTAATTACCTCAACTTCCTCACCTTGTAAATTCACACTTTTACCGGGTAAACGTAAGCTGGCTGTTGCTTTAAATGCGGTATGCACCACAATATCTTGTCCTGAAGAAATTCCACCTAAAATGCCACCGGCGTTATTACCGATAAAGCCATCTAATGTTATTTCATCACGGTGCACTGTGCCTTTTTGTGTTACTGCGTCAAAGCCTGAACCAATTTCAACGCCTTTTGCCGCATTAATACTCATCATCGAGTGCGCAATATCAGCATCCAAACGATCAAAAATAGGTTCACCCAAACCGGGGTAAACACCCGTTGCGATGGTGGTTATTTTTGCACCGATAGAGTTGCCTTCTTTTCTCAACGCATCCATATAAGCTTCCATTTCAGGAACTTTGCTTGCGTCAGGACTAAAGAAAGGATTGTTGGCAATTTCATTCCAATCAATCGTTTCTGCTTTTATCGGCCCAAGTTGCGATAAGTAACCTTTAACCTCAATGCCATAACGTTCTTTTAAATACTTCTTTGCCACACCACCTGCTGCCACACGCATCGCCGTTTCACGTGCTGATGAACGCCCACCCCCACGGTAATCACGAAAGCCATACTTTTTATAATAGGTATAATCCGCATGACCAGGGCGAAAGCTATTCATAATATCGGTATAATCTTTAGAGCGCTGATCGGTGTTTTTAATCATCATCGCGATCGGTGTGCCCGTGGTTTTACCTTCAAACACACCTGATAAAATTTGAACCTCGTCAGCTTCGCGACGTTGTGTCGTGTGTCGGCTTGTTCCCGGCTTACGACGGTCTAAATCACCTTGGATATCTGCCTCTGACAATTCCATACCGGGAGGACAGCCATCCACAATACAGCCAATTGCAGGGCCGTGGCTTTCTCCAAAAGAAGTTACTGTAAATAATTTTCCGTATGAATTTCCTGACATTGACGATTTTCCTAGTATGTAAGCAACTGATATAAATTATTATCTCGATTATATCAGCTATGAAACCAATAAGCCTTTTTCCACGTATAATTCAGGATTACGTTTAACATTATTTCTTATAAAAGACTCTCGGATGAAAACATGAACCGCAATCTTATTTTTGTATTATTAATACTTACAACACTTTCACCCTTTACAGCTAGCGCAAATGACTTAAAAAACCATTCCGCACCTTATCTCGCTTTACATGGAAATGATCCCGTAAACTGGATGGAATGGGGCGAGCCCGCTATAGAAAAAGCGCGTAAAGAGAACAAACTGCTCTTTGTATCGATCGGTTACTTTGCTTGTCATTGGTGTCATGTGATGCAACGCGAAAGCTATGCTGATAAAGGAATCGCTCAAAAATTGAACAAAAATTACATTTCTATCAAAGTTGACCGAGAACTAAACCCTGTACTGGATAAGCGTTTGATTGAATTCGTGCAAATTACCAACGGTACAGCGGGCTGGCCGTTAAATGTTTTTCTTACACCAGAAGGTTTCCCACTCGTGGGTGCGACTTATATGCCACGTGAGCATTTTTCTAGTGTGTTAGATCAGCTTGATGGTAAGTGGCTAACCGAGCAAGCCAAATTAAAAGCGCAAGCTAAAGACATGAATAAAACACTCAATACGATGCTACAAAAACAAGAGGAACCAAGCAAGGGTAAAACGATACAGCAACTAGTGAAAAGCTTTGTGCCAAGCGCCATGCAATATGCTGATAAAATGCAAGGTGGTTTTGGGCAACAACGTAAGTTTCCACAAATCCCTCAGTTGCTGGCACTACTAAAACTGAATAATGCGCTCAATAAAGATGAAGAGGTGGATGACTTTATTAAACTCACACTCGATCAAATGGCAAGACAAGGCCTACATGATGAACTTGGCGGAGGCTTCTATCGCTACACCACAGACCCAGACTGGGAAACGCCCCATTTTGAAAAAATGCTCTACACCAATGCCATGATGCCTTTATTGTACTTTAATGCTTTTGAGCAATATGGTGATGAAGCATACAAAAAAACAGGACTTGAAACACTCAGCTTTTTAACCGACTCAATGCGAGGCAGTAGCAACGCCTTTATCGCCAGTTTATCCGCCGTAGATGACAAAGGCGAAGAAGGTGGCTTTTATCTTTGGACACAAGAAACACTAAAGAAAGTACTAACAAAAGAAGAGTTAAGCCTAGCTAACCACTTTTGGCATTTAAATCGTGCCAATGAATTGCCCGCAGGAAACTTACCACGACAAGTCTTAACACTGGGTGAATTAGCAAAAAAGGCACAAAAAACTGAGAAAGAGAAGGATCTAGTACTTACTCGCCTGAAGAAAAAATTAAAACAATACCGTGATAAAAATCGCAAACTACCTCGTGACACTAAGTTACTAGCAGGTATGAATGGTTTAACACTTTCGGCTTTCGCACAAGGACTTAAATATGACCCTAGCTTTAAAAAAACGGGGCAGAACTTAGCTAATTTCTTACTTAGCTTATGGAATGGGAATACATTACGTCGTTCAGCGGCGAATGCAAAATCAGGCACCTTATACGACTATGCTGCCGTATCCTTAGGTCTGATAGAGTGGGGGATAGCTTCAGATAATGCTCATGCAAAACAAGTAGGTCAAGCGATTGCTAAAACGGCATGGAGCAAGTTTTATAAAAATAAAAGCTGGGTAGAAAATCCTGATAGTTTATTGCCACAAGGCGTACGGCAAGCACATATTACTGATAGCTCATTAATTTCTGCCGAAGCTTTGTTACTGCAAGCGAGTAAACTATCTAAAGATAAAAGCCTGCTTGTACAAGTAAAAGCGGTTATGAATCTAATGACACGTTCACTGGAGATAGATGCTTATTCACATGCATCATTACTGAGTATTCGTTAGGACGGTGCTTTAAAAAAAGACAGTGATAATGTTATGGCTTTGAAATATTACTGTTTTCTTCAACCAAGATGTTACTGGTCTAAAATCTCACGTGCTTTCTCAGCATCTTTAAGGATCTGCATTTTTAAAGCTTCAAAATCATCGAAGCGCTTTTCTGCTCGAATAAAAGTTACTAGCTCAACGCTGATATTTTTACCGTATGCTTCGTAGGTATCATCTTCAAAAGCAAAAAGATGTGTTTCTAAACGGTTTTCAACACCATTGACAGTAGGGCGTGAACCTAGGTTGGCAACGCCCTTTAATGTACCTTTAGCTAAACCCTTTACACGTACCGCATAAACACCACGGGCGGGCGCGATGTGATCTAACACACGTAAATTTAGTGTCGGAAAGCCAATCGTTCTACCGCGCTTATCGCCATGCCTGATACGCCCAGAGAGTTGATAGGCGTGACCGAGTAGTTTGTTGGCAGCAGCCATATCACCAACTGCTAAATAATCTCTAATCCTTGTACTACTAATACGTTGTCTATCTTGCTCACAGGTTGGCGTATCGGTGACTTCCATCCCAGATTTTTCGCCGATCGTTTTAAGTAGCCTAACATCCCCTTTTCGTTGATGTCCAAAGCGGAAATCATCGCCCACAGCCAAATATTTTACGTTGAGTTTATCGAGAAGAATATGCCGCACAAAATCTTCTGCAGGTATGGCTGCAAAAGCGGTATCAAACTTGAGACACAAAAAGTTATCAACGCCCAAAGTGTTAAGCAGGCGGACTTTATCACGCAGAGGAAAAATTCGTGCAGGCGGTTCTGGCATAAAGAATTCTGCAGGCAAGGGTTCGAAGCTGATAACCGTTAGCGGCAAGTCAAGTAACTCTGCTTTTAGCTTGAGTTTATCAATGATTTTTTTATGACCTAAATGCAAGCCATCGAAATTGCCGATAGTCGCAACACAGCCTTTATTGTGTAGCCCATTGTCGAGCTTGATTGAATTTAACCCACGTATTAATTTCATAAAAAAGTGTTCATCCTAAACCTTTAAAGCCTTGTTGACGGAGTGCTTCATAAGCCACGATTGCTACTGTATTTGATAAATTAAGACTTCTGCTGTCGGCGAGCATGGGTAAACGTAATTTATTGTTTGCTGCCATATTATCCAAAACGTGAGGGGGAAGTCCTCGTGTTTCAGGTCCAAATAAAAGCACGTCGCCGAGAGTAAAGTTCACTTCAGCATAGTTTTGCTCACCCTTTGTGGTTAGCGCATAAAGGGTTTTGTTTATCATCGCTTTACCAAATGCTTCAAAATTATCGTATTCATGTACATTCGCCATATCTCGATAGTCTAAACCCGCACGGCGTAAACTTTTCTCATCCAAGTTAAAACCTAAAGGGTGGATTAAATGTAGTTGGCAGCCTGTATTTGCACAAAGACGCATTATATTTCCCGTATTCGGGGGGATTTCGGGTTCATAAAGAGCAATTTCAAACATAGGCAAACTCTACGTTATGAGTATTTGAAAGGCAATAAGCATTCTGTCGATTAAAATTTCATTTAACAGCCTAAGTCCTTGACAAGCAAAACCGAAAACGGTCTAATTGCGCCTCGCTTTTCGCGAAAGTCTGCTTTTCAAGCATGGCCCGATAGCTCAGTCGGTAGAGCAGAGGATTGAAAATCCTCGTGTCGGTGGTTCGATTCCACCTCGGGCCACCATTTTTAGTTATTTAATCACTTATCTTGTCTTATATCATTGATATATACACACTTGCCTTGTAAATTTAACTTACGCAAAAAATACCCAAGGATTAAAAAATGTCAGAACTTGAAACTGTTGACGTTAAAGCCGTCAAAAGCTATCTATTAAATTTGCAGGATTCTATTTGTGCTCGTTTAGAAAAAGAAGATGGCGGAGCAATCTTTGAAGATGATATCTGGGACCGTGAACACGACCCTAAAAAACCAGGTATGACAGGTGGCGGTCGCACGCGATTATTGGTTGATGGTGATGTTATTGAGCAAGGTGGGGTAAACTTCTCGCATGTTTTTGGCGATAAAATGCCTGCCTCTGCCACCGCACACCGACCAGAATTAGCGGGTCGTACTTTTCAGGCAATGGGTGTGTCCTTGGTTATCCACCCTAAAAATCCTCATGTTCCAACCTCGCATGCAAACGTACGCTTTTTTATTGCAGAAAAAGAAGGCGAAGACCCTGTTTGGTGGTTTGGGGGTGGATATGATCTAACACCGTATTATGGTAATGAAGAAGACTGTGTCGCATGGCATCAAACGGCTAAGGATGCCTGTACGCCGTTTGGTGATGAGGTTTATCCTAAGTTTAAAAAATGGTGTGATGATTATTTTTACTTAAAGCACCGTGATGAACAACGCGGTGCGGGTGGCTTATTTTTTGATGACTTCAATGAATGGGGTTTTGAAAAGTCGTTTAAGTTTTTACAAAG
>JAZGFW010000099.1:0-5250 GCA_036479895.1 Cocleimonas sp.
ACTCGCCTCTCACAAATGTTATCGCTTGAAAAAGCACATCAGTTACTCAGCACTCAAAGCAAGGATATTGATTGGCTTATTCTCAATGATAGCGATGATGAGCCACGCATGCTCATGCCCGTGAGTGAGTTAGCCAAGTACCTGCAAAGTGAAGAGCTACTAGAAAATAGCGAGGGTCTAGAGGAGGGAGAAACTCCTCAACTTGATTTACTAGAAATCCCCGCACACCGGTTGCAACTTAGCCCCATATCTTTGCAATCAAACCTACAGCAAGCACATGATAAATTTGAACAAGGTGCCGAAGCGTTGTATGTGGTATTTAATGAACGAGAAGATAATTCACGCATTTATGGTGTGATAACAGAAGATACCGTTGAATCAGCTTATAAGCCTAAGAAGCCCTCTTTCTAAAAAACACCATTTAACAAAAATTCGATATTAGAAAACCACGAGAATTAATGTTATCCGATCGTCTGGCTTTCTACCGTTTCATTAGGAATAATTCGCCCATAGGTCTTGCAACGTATGCCGCTTCGAATAACCTTTGCGGGGTTGCCACCAACGATTGAATGTGAAGGCACATCTTTAGTCACCACCGCACCAGAGGCTATCACGACCTCATCACCTATCGTTACATCAGGCATAATAATTGCGCCACAACCTACAAAGCATCGTTCGCCAATCGTGGTTTTAATATTACTGCTCGCACCGTAACGCTCGGTTGCCCAATCGTGCGATAACATAGTGACATTAAATGCGACCACCGTATCTTTACCAATAATAATACCCTTCGGATTGGTTTTATCGATAAAGTTTTTAAAGGAAATTCTCACGCTGGGGTCTAATTGCATTCCATAAACTTTACGAAAATACCATGTGTGAACCCACACAGCAGAATGACGAAATTTTACAAACCACAAAAACATGCGTTTGCTCATAAAACGTGGATTCATTTTCAATACCTTGATTAATTTATATCTGCGTATAATAAACTAAATTCATCGAAACGATGCTGGGAACTTTTATATCTAATTGCTAAACTTCGGCCTATTAACAATATTTGAGTAAAACTATGAGTTCCTTAAGCGATCAACTGCTAAAAGCTGGGCTTGTGACGCAAGAGCAAGTTACAAAAGCAGCAGAAAAACCTAAAAAGAAAAAACACATAACCAAGTCAAGGCCGAACTCAAAAACTAAGCCCGCGACTAAACAAAAAAACGCAAAAAAGAAAAGTGAACCATCAGATTTAGCCCAATTTTATGCTGAGAGAAAGCAACTAGAAAATAAAGAAAAACAGCAAGAAGCACACAGAAAAAAAGAAGCGGCTCGTATTAAAAAAGAGAATAAGCAAAAAATTGATAAGCTAATTTCAGCTAATCTTTTAAATGACGACAAGGCAGAGATTCGCTTTAATTTTGTGGTTGGCACCAGCATCAAGTACGTTTTTGTCACTGAAAAACAGCAACAAGAACTGATTGAAGGGAAATTAGCTTTTACTTTTATGGGAAGCAAACGATGCTTGGTTTCTTTAGCTATTGCTCAAGAAATACGGGTTATTGACCCACAAAAGATCGTCATTAGTCCTTAAGGAGACCTCTATTAATTAGAGGTCTTTGCACGAGTCAGTGGCGAAAGAAACGGCTGAAGCTCTAATAATCAAGTTATCCGTTTTAAACAACAAAACGATAAGCTTGCTAAAATCTGCTAATATTTACTCGTCACCTTGATTCGTGCGAAGGTCTCAATTAATTTTAGTGATCTATAATCTGACTCAAGAACAACTGAGTACGCTCTGACTGAGGGTTATTAAAGAACTCTTCTGGATTATTCTCTTCAATAATTTGACCAGCATCCATAAAGATTACGCGGTCGGCTACTTTCTTTGCAAAGCCCATTTCATGAGTTACACATAGCATTGTCATGCCACCTTCATTGGCAAGCTCAATCATTACATCCAATACTTCTGAGATCATCTCTGGATCAAGTGCCGAGGTTGGTTCATCAAATAACATGATTTTAGGATCCATACATAAGCTTCGTGCAATCGCCACACGTTGCTGCTGACCACCAGATAGTTGACCGGGGTATTTTAATGCTTGATCGGGTATTTTAACGCGCTCTAGGTATTTCATTGCCGTTGCTTCGGCCTCTTTTTTAGGCGTTTTCTTTACCCAAATTGGTGCGAGCGTTAGGTTGTCTAAAATACTAAGGTGCGGGAATAAGTTAAAGTGCTGAAAACACATACCAACATCAGTACGCAAACGCTCTAGTTGCTTTACATCACCTGTAATTTCTTCACCATGAACAATTATCTGACCTTTTTGGTGTTCTTCTAGGTGATTAACACAACGAATCACGGTTGATTTACCTGAGCCAGAAGGCCCACAAATAACGATTCGCTCGCCTTCTTTTACATTAAGGTTAATGTCTTTTAATACGTGAAAATCACCGTACCACTTATTCATATTGATAAGTTGGATAGCGTACTCTTCGTTTGAAGTTGCTTGTGCATTATTTGTCATAATATTTTCTCAGCTGTATGTGCGTGTATTTTTCTAATGAAATTCAATTCTTATTACATTTCGTATTAATTTATTTAGTACTCTATGGTACTACTTAGCGCGTTTAGCTTCTGCTTCAGATGAATGCGCTAAGTAGTTTTATCATTTTAATTGCGGTGACCTGTATCAAGTTTTCTCTCTAATGCCATTGAGTAGCGCGATAGGCTAAAACAGAATAACCAGAATACAAAGGCCGCGAACACTAAGCCTTCGGTATGGAAACCTAACCATGCGTTATCAGAGCCTAGTACATTTTCGATGATAGCCAATAGGTCGAATAAACCAATGATTAATACAAGGGTTGTATCTTTAAATAACGCGATAAAAGTATTCACCAATCCTGGGATTACTAACTTCATGGCTTGCGGGAGGATAACCAAAAACATACTTTTCCAATAACTTAAGCCCATTGCCGCAGCCGCTTCGTATTGCCCTTTTGGAATTGCCTGTAGTCCACCACGAACCACTTCAGCTACATAAGCAGATTGGAACAAAATAATACCTATCATTGCGCGTGCTAGTTTATCAAGAGGCTCCATATCGGATGGTAAAAACAGGGGTAACATTACGGATGACATAAAGAGAACGGTAATCAGTGGTACACCACGCCAGAATTCAATAAAAACAACACTTAATGACTTGACAATCGGCATTTCTGAGCGTCTACCGAGTGCCAAAATCGTACCGAATAACAAGGCGAAAAGGATACCAACCAATGAGATGATAAGGGTAAGCATTAAGCCACCCCACTTACCCGTATCAACTGCCTCTAAACCAAAAGACCCACCACGAATTAAGAAGTAAGCAATAAAGGGAAAAATTACCAAAATGAAACCACCCAACCATGCTTTTTTAGGTGTCTTCTCAAAGAAAAGAGGGATGGTGAGTAATACCAGCATAATTCCCGCTAGGTTGGGTCTCCAGCGTTCAGCTTCTGGATAAAATCCATACATTATTTGATCAAAGCGATTGGTAATAAACGCCCAACAGGCACCATCTTTTCTATCCCCATTTTCTAATTTACATTCACCGCTAGTCTCAGCAAACCATGTCGCATCAATAAATGCCCATTCGATTGCAGGTGGAATAATTTTGTATAAAGCAAATGCCGCAAACAAAGTGAATAAGATATTGAATGGACCGTTAAAAAGGTTAACTTTAAACCAGTGAATGATTCCCTTCGAATTGCTAGGAGCAGGTAATTCAGGAAGTATTTTATCTGTTACGTACATAATTTATTACCTTACCCTTATCTCTCAACCAACGACATTTTGGCGTTGTACCAGTTCATAAACATTGAAATCATTAAACTTACCAATAAGTAAACAGCCATTGTGACAGCCACGATTTCTACTGCTTGGCCTGTTTGATTCAGCGTTGTACCCATAAATACCGCAACAAGATCGGGGTAACCTATCGCTGCTGCTAATGATGAGTTCTTAAAGAGATTTAAGTACTGACTCGTTAGAGGCGGAATAATGACACGCAGAGCTTGTGGGATAACAACCAATTTTAGATTTTGGCTGGGTGATAAACCCACAGAAAGTGCCGCTTCTGATTGACCGTGGCTCACGGCTTTGATACCAGAACGGACGATTTCAGCAATAAATGCTGCTGTATAGATCGTCAATGCAAGAAGTAAGCCCACTAGCTCAGGAATAACCGTTGCACCGCCTTGTAAGTTAAAACGACCTAGTTTTGGAACATCCCATGTTATGGGACTTCCTGTGATAAAAAAGACAAGTAATGGAAACAGTATTAATAAGCCTAGTATAGAAAAGAAAACGGGAAACTGTTTCCCTGTTGCTTCTTGTCTTTTTCTTGCCCACATCTTTAGAATAAAGCTTCCAATAATGCCTATAATGATGGCGATACCCGTATAGATAAAGCCACTCTCGTAGATAGGGCTTGGCATATTGATGCCACGTTGATTTAAAAAGAAGGTATCAAATAATGAGAAGCTATCTCTAACGGCGGGTAAGCTACCAACGATGAGTGAATACCAAAAAATAATCTGAATCAATAAGGGGATGTTTCTAAAAGTCTCAATGTAGACAGTCGCAATTTTTGAAACTAACCAGTTATTAGAGAGACGGGCTACACCCACTAAAAAACCTAGTAAAGTAGCAAAAACGATGCCAAGTGCAGTGACTAACAACGTATTAAGCACCCCTACTATAAATGAGCGGCCAAATGTATAGGTAGAGTCAAAAGGGATAAGTGCTTGCAAAATATCAAACCCAGCTGGCTCTGACATAAAACCAAAGCCTGTGGAAACACCACGTGCCGTCATATTATCTAAGGTATTTTGAACAATGGTGTAGAAAAAATAACCCAGTGCTGCGATTAAAAGTACCTGAAAAAATAATGCTCGGTACTTTGGATCATTCCAAATGGGCGGTTTACTCGGTAGTTCGCTACTATTTTGTCGAGGATCACTCATTGTGTGTAAACCCCATAAAAGTGGGAGGGTGTGCTTTCATAAAACATCCTTAATATCTTCTCAATTATTCAAGGCTAACGGCTATTTTGTGTCTAAATTAACAATTTCACTTTTTATCTATGATGAAAATAAAATTGTTAATTTAGAGACAAAAAAAGAGCCTGCTAAGCAGACTCTTTTTTATCACAAACCTATTAACGAATAGGTGGTGCGTACATGATGCCGCCTTTGTTCCATTGAGCGTTA
>JAZGFW010000100.1:0-9617 GCA_036479895.1 Cocleimonas sp.
ATGTTCAGTGAAGAAGAAATCAGCGCACTGACATTAGGAGCCCGTATTGTAGAAAGTTGGGCAGATAAATCCTTAGCAACTGCCGCCCAAAGTGCCTTAAGTAAAATCGAAACAGCAGTTCCTGATGAATTGAAGAAAAGCTTGAGCAATACTTTATTATTTTCTCCTCTCACACGTATCACGCCAGAAATATCCAGCGTAATGGCAGAAATACGTCACGCCGCTGACACTAGTCGAAAGGTCTGTTTGCAATATCATAGAGCTGACGGAAAAGCGTCAGAAAGAATCATTTGGCCCCTTGGTTTATTCTTTTGGGGCTCTGTTTGGACAATTGGTGCATGGTGTGAAAAGCGAAATGATTTTAGGGTTTTTCGCCTAGACCGTATTGATACGCTCTATGTTTTGGATGAAAAATACCCTGATGAAAAAGATAAATGCCTGCAAGCGCTAATTGAAAACCAAACGCGTAAAAGTTGTTTAGGCGAGGATTAGGATAAAGCAGACTTAAGGTTAGGGAATTTTAAACTAATCATTAAAAGCGCTAACATTTTTTTATTCTTGATACGACGAGACTCTTTCAAATAAGAGACCATACCCGCACTTAACGTTTTCTCTGCTTCTTGCATACTAATCTGTGGTGGGCGAGGCAAGTTTGCAAAGTCAGCGACTTGGTTAAAGTAATCCGTCATAGTGCTGGGTTGACCATCAGTAATATTGATAATTTCGTTACTGTGTGATGACTCCATCGCTAATAAACAAGCATGCGCTAAATCATCCGCATGTATACGGTTAGTAAAGCCTGCATCGGCTTCATTAACAATGGGCAACTGTTTTTGTAGCCGTTCCAGCGGCAAACGATCTTGTGCATAAATACCAGGAACGCGTAGGATCATATATTCACGGTGTGAGTTTTTAGCCCACTGTTTCAAGCTATTTTCTGCTGATAAACGTCGGTGCGCGCGATCTGCTACAGGGTTTACAGGTGTTGTTTCATCAATCCACTCGCCCTTACTATCGCCGTAAACACCAGTGGTACTAATTAATACAATACGTTTTGGCGCATCTCCCATCTTTTCTAGAAAAGTGGATAAGCGTAAATCTTGCTTACCCTCAGAGGGTGGCGGAGCAAAGTAAAAAAGGTGACAGTCTTTGAAATCATTTCTATTAAGTTGTTTAAAGCAATCTTGATTATCTAGGTTGAATTTAAAGCTATCGATACCCAGTTTAGTACAAGCCTCAAAAGATTTTTGACTGCTGATTAGGCCTGAGATATTAGGTTTCGTTTCTATTGATAAATAAAGGCGAACAAGTCTTCGTCCAATATCACCACAACCAATTATCCAGATTTTTTTCATGGAATGAAGGCTATCACAAAGAAGGGTGCTATTCTCTGCCTACTAAACTTTAAGATATAAAAAATGATGACATCACCTTTACTAAATATCAAAGACCTTCCTGAATATAATAAAATCAAACCTGAGCATATTGAGCCTGCTTTGGATGAGCTATTAGAAAAAGGACGCGAGCTAACTAAAAAGCTTTTGGCTGAAAATACAGATTACAGCTGGGGGAATTTGATTTATCCGCTTGAAGAGTTGGATAATGAAATAGAGCGTATGTGGTCGCCGATCAGCCACATGAACGGTGTTGTGAATACACCAGAGTTACGTGATGCTTATACAGCCTGCCTACCAAAGCTTAGTGAATACAGTACTGAGATGGGGCAGAATTTAGAATTATTTTCTGCACTTCAGCAAATACAAAGTAATCAAGATAAGCTGGGCTTAGATAATGCACAACGTAAATCATTAGAAGATTCACTCAAAGGCTTTCGTCTTTCTGGGGTTGACTTACCGGAAGATAAAAAACAACGTTATGCTGAGATCAGTAAAGAGCTAGCAACACTCACATCAAAATATTCAGATAATGTTTTGGATGCAAATAACGCATGGACTAAAGAGATCAGCAATGTTGCTGACTTAGACGGTTTACCTGAAACAGCGATTGAACAGGCGGCTGAAGCGGCTAAACAACGTGATTTATCAGGCTGGTTATTAACACTCGATTTTCCTTCCTATTATGCGGTGATGACTTATGCAAATGACAGAGCATTACGTGCTGAAGTGTATCGTGCTTATAGTACTCGAGCATCCGACCAAGGTAACAGTCCTGAGCAAGTAGGGGACTCTAAGTTAGACAACAGTAAAAATATGGGTAAGATTCTACAACTACGTCAAGAGAAGGCGAAGTTACTAGGCTTTGAAAGTTATGCGAACCTGTCATTAGATACAAAAATGGCAGAATCTCCTGAGCAAGTGATTCAATTTTTAGACGAGTTAGCAGAAAAATCGTTACCTTTTGCTAAAAAAGAATTTAAAGAACTCTGTGATTTTGCAAGAGATGAGCTTGGCTTTGATGATGGTAAACTACAAGCATGGGATTTGGGCCATGCCAGTGAGAAACTGAAACAACAACGTTATGCAATTAGTGATGAAGATTTAAAGCCATACTTTCCAGTTGATAAGGTTTTAAACGGTTTATTTGAGTTAGTAGCAAAACTTTATAACGTTACTATAAGAGCCAATGAGTCTATTCAAAGCTGGCATGAAGATGTGCGTTTTTATGAGATTTATGATTCAGAAAACCAATTGAAAGCTCGGTTCTATCTTGATTTATACGCACGTCAGCACAAACGCGGTGGCGCATGGATGGCTGATTTTTGTAGTCGGTTTAAAACAAACGATGGCTTACAAACGCCTGTTGCGTTTATGACATGTAATTCTGCACCGCCAGCGGGGGGTAAACCTGCTTTGTTCACGCATGATGAAGTGATTACGCTCTTCCATGAGTTTGGGCACGGCTTGCACCACATGATGACTCAAGTAGGCTATCTCGATATTTCTGGCATTAGCGGAGTCGAGTGGGATGCGGTAGAACTACCTAGCCAGTTTATGGAAAATTGGTGTTGGCAACGTGAGTCACTCAATATGTTCGCTAAGCATTATGAAACAGGTGAAAACTTACCTGATGAGCTATTTGATAAAATGCAGGCAGCGCGTCACTTTCAAAGCGCTATGGGCATGGTTCGTCAGTTAGAGTTTTCTATTTTTGATATGCGTATTTACCAAGAAGCTAGTATTGATTCCGCTGAACAAATTCAAGCAGTATTAGATAAAACCCGTGAGCATATTGCAGTGGTAATTCCACCTAGTTTTAACCGCTTCCAACATGGCTTTTCACATATTTTTGCAGGTGGCTATTCAGCGGGTTACTACAGTTATAAATGGGCAGAAGTTTTATCAGCCGATGCTTTCGCACGTTTTGAAGAAGAAGGTTTATTTAACCAGCAAGTAGGTAAAGACTTTTTGACAGAAATTCTAGAAGTGGGTGGTTCGCGAACCACTATGGAATCCTTTAAAGCCTTTAGAGGTAGAGAGCCTAAGGTTGACGCTTTGCTTAAGCATAGCGGGCTATCTCAATGAACAATAAGTTCAAAATTGCCAGTTGGAATGTAAACTCCCTAAAGGTTCGTTTGCCTCACGTTTTACAGTGGCTAGAAAAAAGCAAAGCCGATATTTTAGTTTTACAAGAAACTAAAACTATAGATGAAAATTTTCCACAAGAAGAGATAGAAGCCGCGGGTTACAACGTTGTTTACTCAGGGCAAAAAACGTATAACGGCGTTGCTATTTTATGTAAGCAAAAATATTTAATAGAAGATGTTGTCACAGACTTGCCCGATTTAGATGATCCGCAACGTCGTATTTTGGCGGCAACCATTAATGGAATACGTATTCTTGATTTGTATGTGGTTAATGGTGAGTCAGTTGGCTCTGAAAAATATGCTTATAAACTAGACTGGTTAAAAAAAGTTACAACGTGGGTAGAAGGGCAAACTAAGCAATACAATAAGTTTGTCATACTGGGTGATTTTAATATCGCACCTACAACACGGGATGTACATAACCCAAAGTCTTGGAATGAACGCATTTTGTGTTCCACACCTGAGCGGGATGCTTTACAAAAAATTATTGATTTAGGTTTTGCCGACTCTTTTCGGCTGTTTGAGCAAGAAGATGAAAGCTTTAGTTGGTGGGATTACAGAAGCGGTGGTTTTGATAAAAATATGGGGCTTCGTATTGATTTGGTATTATCCAGTAATGTACTTATCGAGCAATGTACAGCTAGTTATGTTGATCCTGAACCACGAGGCTGGGAGCGACCTTCTGATCATGCACCTGTAGTTGCTGAGTACCGTAATATTTAGAAGGTCTATCTCTTCATCACTTTTCTTTTTTTAGCCAAAAGCTCGTTGATATTTTCACGCCTGTTTTTTTGCTTTCTTATATTGCTTGCTCGTAAAGCACGCAAATTAGCCATGCGTTCTTGATCTAAAGATCTAACAGAAGTGACGCGTGAAAGAATTTTTACTACACCTTGGTGTCTTAAATTAATCGCTAAACCTAACGCTGTTCTGCCTTGTTTATTTTTTGCATTTGGATCAACGCCTTGCTGAAGGAAGAATTGAACCAGTTGCCAGTGACCATATCTTGCAGATACGTGAAGCGGTGTCCAGCCAGTTTTGGTTCTTGTCGATGGGTGAATACCAGATTTAACCAATACTTTTGCAACATCAATAAGTCCGCGTGCAGCAGCCGTATGTAGCAAACTTAATCCTTTACGGCCTTCTTCATTTACATTGGCCCCATGGTCAATTAAATCCACTACCATTGATGCCCAGCCTTTTGTGGTAGCAAGCCTTAAAGGAGTTGTACCATAAGAGTCAGTAAATCTTGGCTTTACACCTTTTTTGAGTAAATATTTTACACGCTGAATTTTTCCTGCTTTTAAAGATTCAAAAAGTTCTTCTTCTAGAGCAGGAGTCGATACTGGACCCGACTTAGTATTTTTCTTAGATTTTTTAGCGCCTTTTTTTTGTTTTGACTTTTTTGACTTTGAAGGTGAGAACTTGCTAGAAGCCGAAGATAATAGTTCTAATGTTTCTAAGGATAGAGGCTGTCCATTCGCATCAAGTAAGCCACCTTTTGCTTGTGCAGATACACTTAAAAAGCTGGTTAAAAAGAATACAAAAGAAAGCTGACAAAATTTTAGTTTATGTGATTTACACATTCTTACTCTTCCTTGAGTCTGCTGATAATTTAAGCATATACTAACAGAATAATAAAGAAAGAATAATCCTATTCTCAGAAGAGTATTTTCAATACTTATGTCTATCTATTGATAGTCTCTGAATACACCCACCATAATGCCTTGTATTTCAACTTGTTCGGCAGGATAGAACATTGATTGCAACTGGCTGTTAGCAGGGCGAAGTTCTACTACGCCAGTTTCTTTAGGGTGATAATATTTCAGCGTTGCTTCATAGCGATCAACTAAGGCGACAATAATATTGCCTTCTCTTGCAGCGCTTTGTTTTTGAATGACCACATAATCCTCATCCCATATTCCTGCTTCAATCATTGAGTCGCCTGCTATTTTTAGTACGTAGCGGTCTGGCCCACAAAAGAGTTGCGCCATATTGATATTCTGTTGGTCAGGGATTGCTTCAATTGGGCAGCCTGCAGCAATTCTACCCATATAAGGTAAAGTATTCTCATCTTCAATTGCTTCTGATAACTGATAGGCCGATTTTCCGTCAGCTTCTTGTAAGTAACCGTTATTGATAAGTGTTTGAATATGCTTATGCACGGTGCTTCGACCAATACCAATATCTTGACCAATTTCTTCTAGCGTTGGCAGGTAGCCCATTTGTTGTGCAAGTTGCTGAATCACTTGTAGTACAAGCGCTTGTTTTGAAGTAAGCATTTTGGTTCTCCCTTTGTTCCTTAGCTGTTCTTTATAGCGAACAAAAAAGAAACATTCAAGTATTTATTGTGCTATTTAAAGATTAATTTGAGTGTCTATGATATTTATTGTCGCTATAGAAAAAAACGATAGGCATATAAATCAACGTGGAATGATAGTGGTGGAGTATAGGGTTTTACATAAGACTATGATTAATAAGCATATATTTATTTTCTCTCAGTCTTTGTATTCATGGATTTTTAAAATAGTTTTAAGTAATATTATTTTTATGACTAATGGCACTTAACAAGACATTAAATATGGTTTAGTATTATTTCACGGGTGTCCTCTGGGTTACTCGTAAAGTGAATGGGTAATCCCTTGAGCCTAATTACAAACTCCGGGATTTCGAGGTAATTTTGTGAGCATGACCGCCACGGTGGTAAGCCTAATAAATTATTTAGAATTCCCACTTGAACCTAACCGGTTCAAGGTCGATGTTCACTTTACGGTATTCTGGTAGGCACCCTTTTTGCTTTTTAAGGCTCACCAAGAGCCAAAAAGTACATCGTTACGTTTCCGAAGGAAATGTCGATGTTGGTTGAAGCAAAGCGCGAATTTATTTAAGACCTACCATGAATCGTTCTTATACAGTGATGCTGGCTCATCAAGAGCCAAAAAGTACATCGCTACGTTTCCGAAGGAAATATCGATGTTGGTTGAAGCAAAGTACAGTTTATTTTCTTAATCCCAAATATCTCGATCAAAAATCACAAGCACTACCCAAGCGCTGTACACTAGCCCGCGGATCAATTTTCTCTACCCACTGCATAACAGGTGCGGTGCCACCAAATGATTCATCATAGTTAACCCAATAAACTTCTTTGGGTTTTTTCTGCTCTGTATATATTGCATCAAAGCCCATAAATCGAATGTACTCAGCGTGACGCCGTGCTTTATCTAAGTCATTAAATAATCCTAATGCAATGGCATTGGTATAAGGGCCACTTTTAATAATGGTGTGGTCTTTAACTTCATTTTCACTGAGCTTTTTTACAACGGCTTGCGCCTCTTCCGTAGAAGCTAAGGCTTGTAAATAAACCAAAAAATTCAGGGTCTCCATTGTCTGTTGTGGAACAATAGCGCTAGATAAGCCAGAATTATTGATTTTATTGCTAATGAGCTGCGCTGTTTTTTTAGTATTGAATGGGCCCAAGGTAAAACAATTTTTATCGGTTTTTATGCCATTGCGAGGCGCACTATCTGAGGGTAGTAAAACAAGTGCAGGGATACCTTCTTCTGTTTTAGGAGGAGCTACATATTTATCGTTAAAGATAAAAGACCAAACAAGATAAAAAGTGTTTAAGAAAAGTAGTAGTAAAATTAAATTACGCATAGTTTTGTTGTTCAGCAATGACTTTTAAGCCTTGCATAATTAATGTCTCGTTTAAAGTATATGTGGATTGTAAATAAGGCTGTAAAATTTTTGCACCTCCGCCACTGAGTATTTTGTTTACCGTGGTATTTTTATTAATACTGTTTTCCATACTTGAACAGATTGAATCAATCGCCCCCGCTAAGCCTAACACAGATGCACTTTGTATCGCTTGGGTTGTGTTTTTTGAGAATAACTCTGGTTTAAAATTTTTTTGATTTTTATTCAGAGTTTCACCAAACTCTTGATCTCGCTCTTTGCCTAGTTCTTGTCCCCATAAAGGAAGCTGTTTTGTATTGGATATTAAGCTATTTGTACAAAGGTTAAGCCCTGGCAAGATCAACCCACCTAAGTGTTGCCCATTTTTATCAATGGCATCGATGGTTGTTGCTGTTCCTGAATCTATAATAATACTGGCTTGTTTATTATCAGCGCTGTTATGTTGATGCTGTACTGCTACCATTGCGATCAATCGATCAGCGCCTAGTTTTTGAGGCTCATCATAAGCATTCTTAACACCCGCTAGCACTTTATCAGCGGAAATATTAATAAATTTAAGTTTTAAAGTAGTGCATAGTGTTTGTGCTGCTTTAATAAAACCATCACCCAGAACAGAGACTATAAAAACGCGCTCAATGATTGTTTCATTACTGTCTATAATTCTTTCAAAGCATTCTTGAGGTGATTTTTGCTTATCATTGTTTTGGCTTTGATACGTACAGCGTTGTTGTTTACTCAAGTTACCATCTTTGAGTAAGCACCATTTAATGCTGGAGTTTCCTGCATCCACTAATAAGGCTGTCATGGTTTCTTCCTTAATTTAATATCTGCCGATGAGTAAAATTTAAGTTCAGCCATATTGTTTAACACGCCGATTTGACCGTCTTTATCCAGTGTTGTTACAGTGCCAAATATTTCTTTATTTTGATGCATAAAGCTGACACTTTGATCTTTTAAAATATCCCACCTTTTCCAGTCTTTCAGAAATGATTTAAATGAAAGTGATTCGAATTGGGAGAGATGTTTATCTAAATGTTTAATCATAGCAATCAGCAACTGGGTTCGTGAAGCTTGTTTTTTTTCATTGGTGTCGACTCTTAAAGCCTGATTTAAGCTACAAATTTTTTGGTCGATCTTGCTTGATTCTTGCTCAGGCATATAAACATTTAAGCCGATACCGATAACAACTTTGTCAGATTGGTTAACTCGTTCAATCAAAATACCCCCGAGTTTTTTCTGCTGCCAAAAAATATCGTTGGGCCATTTTACACCATGCCCTTTTAAACCAATATCATTTAAAGCTTCTGCTATCGCAACCCCGACAACCAAACCAAGGAGTGAGAAATGTGGCAGGGTGGAGGGAGCATCAAAACACTGTATGCAAGAGAAGTAGATATTTCCTGTAGGTGGTGAAACCCATTGATTTCCACGTCTGCCACGCCCAGCTGTTTGTTGATCGCTGATGCATATATCCCCACACCGGCCATTCTCTTGTAGCCAACGATTGGTTGATTCTACGCTTTCAAAGTGATAAATATTACCCTTAGTATGTACAGCCTTTTTAATCTTCTGGATATTTAAATCATCTGAAAGTTTAGCTAGTAGTGTGGAATTAGTATTAACTGTCATGCGTATTTCTTGGTGTATTTACATAAATAAAAGCAATAATAGCACCGATTAAAGCAAGTATGGCTGATAGAAAAAATGTGCCTGTAGAACCGATAGACTCCCATGTATAACCACTTAACAAACTGCCTAAAGAGCCGCCTAAACCAAAACTAATACCTGCATATAGTGCTTGCCCGCGCATTTGTAATCGCCCAGGGAATAAGTCGTGAATCAGATAAATTGAAGCGGCATGAAACAAGCCAAAACTAGCAGCATGCAAAAGCTGAGAAAAAATTAATAGGGGAATATTATCAACCCAAAGGGCAAGCATTACCCAGCGTATTGAGGTGATAAATAAAGCCATGGCAAAAAGCCGAGAAGCTGTAAAACGATGCAATAAGCGATGCATGATTAAGAATAAAGCAACTTCTGCTACTACTCCAATAGCCCACATCCAGCCTGTCATATTGCGACTGTAACCGTGACCCTCAAGATAAATACTAAAAAATGTATAGTATGCACCGTGGCTTATTGCCTGAAAAGTACAGGCGGTTAACAGTGCCAATACTACAGGTTGTTTTAGAATGGGCATGATTTTTATGGAAGTGCTTAGATGCGCATTACTGGATTTATCTTTAATAAAAAAAGTGCTTATGCCATTAGCAATTAGTAAAGCTAAAACAATATAAGGTAGACGTGAGATTTCATTTTCGGCAATAAAAAAGGGTAATCCCGCGACCAGAATAATAAAGCCCACTGAACCCCAAAG
>JAZGFW010000101.1:0-7635 GCA_036479895.1 Cocleimonas sp.
TGGTTTGATTTCTGTCTATTTCCCCTAAAAATTTGCTCAATAGCCCTGCTATTAACCAAATTTTTAAGAAAAATAGACAAAAATATACTAATTTTTCTCTCGCCATACTCTCGTGCAAAGGTCTCAAAATAAAACAAATAATTTAACCATGAAGGACATGAAGTTAATGAAGAAAAAACGAAAGACTTTTTAGAATATAAATAGTGTTTAACCTTCATGTTCTTCATGGTAAAAAATATTTTTTTATTTTTAACATTATGTGTGTATCAGCTAAAGCCTTGCACTGAAAGTGCATAGTTTTGGACTAGCGTATTGGAACAATAAACGCTAAATAGCTCTTGTTTCAGGTGTTTCATTATTTTCTGTGTTTTCAGAATCAGTTTTTTTAATTTTAACAAAACCAATATCATCCATAATGCCGTACATGGCGGGTAGCACTAGCATAATTAACATGGTTGAGGTCAACATACCGAACACAATACTGGCAACTAAAGGAACCAACACCAGTGCTTGTGTACTGGTTTCAAACAACAAAGGTGTCATACCTGCCACGGTTGTAACCGAGGTTAAGAATATCGCACGAAAACGATCACGCACGGCTTGTTTGGCGGCATCGAGTAACTGCATACCTTCTTCTATATGATGTTTTACAAACACCACTAAAAGAATAGAGTCGTTAACCACAATACCTGCCAAAGACACAAAACCAATCATGCTGGGCAAGGTGAAATCCAAGCCCATAATTAGGTGCCCCCAAATTGCGCCAATTAACGCCAATGGAATATTCAACATGACAATCGCAGGTTCGCGGTAGTTACGAAAGATTAAACTGAGTAGTAAAAACACGCCCAATGCGCCCAAACCAAAGCCGGTTAAAATCGAGGTTTTCGTTTCATTACCACTTTCTACTTCGCCTTTTAAGCCAAAAGTTATTTCAGGATAACGCTCTTCTAAGCCTGTTAAAAAGTTTTTTTCAGTCGAAGCAATGACTTCAGATGTATTCGCAATTTCTGCGTCTACATCACCAAAAATAGTAATGGTACGCTTGTGATTAAAGTGAGCGATACGTGCAAAATCACGTTTTTCAGTAATCGTTGCTACGCTACTTAGCGGTATTGGCTCGCCTTTTTTAGAGAAAACAGTAAAGTTATCAAAATCACTGACCTCTTGCGTAGGCTTGCTATCGAGCATAGCAATAATTTCATAGGCTTCACGCCCTTTGTAAATATCACCTACTCTTGCGCCTTGATACGCTGAACGAAGTTGCCCAGCAATACTGCGTGAATCAACCCCTGCTGCTAACGCACCGTGCTTTAATTGCACGGTGTATTGTGGCTTACCAGGGCGTAAATCATCTAATAAATTGGAAACACCATCATAGCCACGCAACCAGTTTTGTAGCTCCCACGACGCTTTTGATAACTTATCCAAGTCACGCCCGCTGAGTTGAATTTCTATAGCACGACCTGCGGGCCCCATTTTAGGCTCTCTAAATTGCACACTAATCACATTGGGCAAATCACCGCTGTTTTTACGCCATAAACTGGTGAACTCTGCCATTTTGGTGTTACGTACTTCGGTGCTTAATAAATCTAAACTAAGTGTTGCTAAGTGTGTGCCATTTTCTGGGACATCACCATGAACACCATAGCTAAGCTGTACATTTTTAACCAATGGCTCTGGCTCATTTTTATTAAGTTCTTCAACCGTTTTATCCAAAGCGGCTAAAATCGTACCCATGACACGCTCTGTTTCTGCCAACGGCGTGCCTTGTGGTAGCAAAACTCTCGCATCAACTGTATTTCCTTCAAGATCAGGGAAGGCTTTGAATTTAACCGTTCCTGTGACAATCAAACCTACCGAGAATACTAGCATCGCCAAAGCCGTGCCGACCGTTATGTAGCGATAGTCAATCGCAAGGTCGGCAAATTTACCCATACCTTCACGTAAATGACTAAACCCTTTTTCAAATAATATACGGAGTTTGGGTGGCTTTTTTCCATGCGTATGTTCTAGCGAATGCATTAAGTGATGGGGCAACACCAAAAAGGCTTCTAGCAAACTCACGGTCAAAACAGCAAGTAAAACAACAGGCAACACACCAAGAATTTGCCCCATATTGCCCTTCATCATAAACAAACTGCCAAACAAAAAGGCCGATGTTAAGAATGAAGCAAAGACGCCCGCTATTACACGATTCGTACCATCAATCGCAGCTTGTTGTGGTGTTTTACCTTTCTTATATTCATGCGCGATACTTTCAGACAGTACGATGGCATCGTCCATTAAAATACCAATCGCCATTAGCAGGGCAATCATTGAAATCATATTAATGGTAACGCCTGCCATCACCATCACTGCAAGCCCGCCTAAAAAGGAGATAGGTAAACCCAGCGCCACCCAAAATGTATAGCGCCAGTTAAAAAATAAAAATAGGGCAAGAGCTGCCAACAATAGACCTTGCCAACCATTTTTTAACAATAAGGTAAGCCGGTCTCGAACTAATGATGCGCCATCATTAGTAATCGTAAGTCGCGTACCTTCGGGTAATATTTTATTTTCTGCTTCAACAAATGCACTCATCGCATCAAACACTTTTAGGGTGTCGTCGGTGGTATTTTTACTCACCTGTAATACTCCAGCAGGTAAGCCATTTAACTCAATACGATCTTCACGTTTTTCAAACTTGTCTTCTATACGCGCAATATCTCCGAGCTTTATTTCACCCCCGTTGGGTGAATTGATGATAACTAGATCGGCTAATTCTTCTGCCGTCTTACGCACATTATTAAAACGTATTTGATAGGATGTTTCACTACCCTCTAATGTACCTGCGGGCAATTCGATCGCCTGTGCCGCTATCAAGTTAGATATATCTTGCACGCTTAATTTATATTTAAGCTGAGTATCAGGATTAATTAAAACCTGTAGCTGGTGCTTAGAAAATCCACCTACAGTAACGATAGGAATTCTAGGTGTTGCTAATAATTTATTACGATAATCTTCGGTGAGTGTTTTAAGCTCTGCCGTTGTCAGATTTTTTGAAGTAATCGCAATATTAGCAACACGGCTAATACGTCCCAGTTGTTTGATAGTCGGGTCCTCAACTTCTGCTGGGAAGTCAGATATCCCATCCGTTGCTGATTTAACATCATCATAAAAGGCTGTTATATCTCCTGATTCAAGCATCTCTAAAGTAAGAATTGCCATATTGTCGCGGGCATCACACTTTTGTTCTTTTAAGAAACTAATGCCATCTGTCGCATCTTCCAGGCGGTTACAAATAGCATCTTCTACATCCGACGGGTTTGCCCCAGGATATGCCATAGTGACTTGTACTTTGCTAGGCTTAAGTAAAGGGAAAGACTCTTTATTGAGATGAGTAATTGAGGCCAAACCGATGGCAATAATTGCCATCATTAAAATATTTCCCGCAGTGGGATGCTTTATAAAATAACGAATCATTAGTGTGTACCCGTTTCTTTATTCTCTACTGTAGTATTGCCCAGAGTATTGCCCAGAGCATGTTCCGCGAGTTGCTTTTGATACGCTTCTGCCTCAATCGTTTTTAAGGGCATTCCCTGCATAACAGGAACAACATCACTGATAATTATTTTTTTGCCGATTAAATCGGCATCCAGTGTCGCATCTAAAACAATCATATCGCCTTGTTGGAAAAGAATATTTACAGTTTGCACATCCAACGTATTCTCATCATTAGCCACATAAACACGCCCTTGGTGCACCGCTTTGCGGGGAATCACTAACGATGGTTTAGCGGGTGAAAATAACTCAACAGAGGTATACATACCCTTCAACAATGGAGGTCGCTTACCCGGAATAATACCTGAGTAAGGCTTATCAACAGCAATCACCAAACCCAAGGTATCACGCGTTGGATCAACTGATTCACTCAAGCGAAGCAACTGCCCATCCCATATCGCAGCATCGCTTGAATCACCCACCAAACGTACTCTTGCTTCTAAATTCATTTTTGACAAAGCTATTTGAAGACCAGAAGGATTAGTAAGGTTCATTGTCTTACCGTTGTCAGATTTACCCATGCCAGAAATTAAGGGTCTAAACTGTTTAGTGGGCAACTGCGCTGTTATCTCTACTGCTTGAACTCCCAAAGCCTCAAACAATAAACCACCCGCTGGAGTGAACTCGCCTTTTTCTACCGATACTTTGCCGATACGTGCATCAAATGGCATCACAACTTCTGTTTTCCCCAGCGTATCTTTGCTTTGATCGACTTGGCTTTTAGATTGATTAATCTGCGCGCGTGTTGCTGCTTTTCTGCTTTTATAGCTGGCTAATTTACCTTGAATATCTTGAACTTGTTGGCGTAAAGAAAGTACTTTTTGCTCTTCTTTATCCAGCGTTGTACGTGCAATTATGCGTTTATTCCACAACGACTTTATGCGGTTGAGTTCTTTTAAACCCACATTTAGATTCTTTTGTGAAATATTCAAAGCGCGCTTGGTGCTTTTCTCTTCTGTTTCAAGCTGCGCTAAAGATGATCGGCTTCCTGCCAAGCCCGCTTTACTTTGGCTTAATGTCAGTTTGTAAGAGGTTGGTTCAATACGTAAGACCACCGTGCCTTTCTTTAAGCTTGCGCCCTTTTTTAATTTAGGGTGGATGTAACTAATCTTGCCACCCACTTCTGCCTTAGCTTTAAGAACGGTAGACGGCTCAACATTTCCAAATGCCATAGCTCTTGCACGAAAAGGGATTTTACTGGCAGTTATAACCTCTACCGCTTTAACGGGGAACTGGACTTCTTCATGTTCAATCGGTGGTTTTGATTTAACTTTCATTACCACTAAAGCAATGGCTATGCCTAAAATTAAAGGAAGGAAGATAAAGCTTTTAAAGAATTTTTTAATCATGATTTAATGCGCTTAGTTGTGAATTAAAAGTAGGGTTTTGAGTAGATGTAGTATTTGTGTAGGGCAATGTCTCTGTACTAAGAAGCTTTGCAACTAGCCACGACTGGATAAAAATTAGTACACTAACTTTATTTAAATTCTCGCAATCGATAAACAGCATGACCATCGATAACCACTAATTTATTAGTAGTTACATAACCGTCAGCTTCTGTTAAAGCTGACGATTCTTGTTAAAGCTGATGGCTCCTCGTTTAAGCTGATGGCTCCTCGTTTAAGCTGATGGCTCTTACTTAATCTGAGGCTCAGGCAAACGATAAATTTTGTGGCATGCGATACAAGTCATCATTAATGTATCGAGTTGCTTGCGTAGTTCAACAGGGTCTTTTGTGGTTTTTGCTGTTTCGGAAATTTTATCAAACTGCCCGCGCACACCAAAACCCATTTTTTTCATGCTAAGTGGAATCTTCTGCAATAGCGAACCTGGCGTGCCTTCTTCTGCAGCCATGCCTGCTTTATGCCCAAGCTCTACCACTTTTTCCATGTTATTTTCAGTAATTGCCTGGCTCACGCCTTGAACACTGATTAAAAACTCACGCATTTCATCTAAAATTAAGTTTCTTTCATCTACCGTTAAAACAACGTTGGTTCGACCATCTTTGTATGGCTCAACCTCACCACTAACAAATTTATTGATTAAAAATCCTGACAGCGCTAAAAGTAAGATAATAATTATCCAAAGTACTTTTACATTTTTCATAAATATTCCTTTTAGTGACCTTTGCACGAGTCGTACAAAGGTCTCTTTTAAAAAGATTTGCACGAATAATAACGAAAGAAAATCAGGTGAAACTTCTACTCGCTATCAATTCATACAAGTTTTTTACCTTAGTGACCATGTTTACTTGCTTTACGCTGCTGTCGCTTTTGTCTTAGTTGGCTTAACTGAGTGCGTTGCTCTGCACTTAGTATGGCTTCGATTTTCATACGCATCTCACCCTTCTCAATCACCATGCGATGGGCGCGTTTTGCTCTCTCATCTGCCAAAGAAAAAATCTGTGCTTTATAGTCGGGGCTGGTTGTATCAAGCTTACCTAAGGTTTTATTGATTTCGTGCATTTCTCTTTTAAGTGGACCTATTCTGCTTTCCTTCTCTTGTATCAAAGTTTGCATTTTCTGTTGTTGCTCAGCTGAAAGGTTCAATTTCTGCATCATTTTAGCGCCCATGCCGGTACGTTTTCCGCCATGTTTACCCATTTTGTGCATTCTTTTTTGCATGGCTTTTTGCATTTTTTTCATGCCTTGTTGATGATCCATTCCCTGAGCTTTCATCATCTCATGCATCCCTTCCATACCCTTACCGTGCATACCTTGCATTTTTCCCATACCTTTGGCTTGACCAGTCATAGCTTGCTTTTCGCCCTTTCCATGGCCTTGTCCTTTGCCTTCACCATGATGCATTCCCTTGCCGTGACCTTTTCCTTTTCCTTTTCCATGTCCGTCATGTTTACCTTTGCCCATGCCTTCTTTTCCATGCTCTTCTTCGACATGTTCTTTAAAGCCTTCTAGCTCCTCAAGATCACCAGAGAAAATGTAGGCAGCAATTTTCTTCGCTTCTTCTTTTGGCACTGTTATAGGAGGCATAATCTTAAATTTCTGTATTGCACCTCGCATTAAGCTTTTACTTTCATCTTGTTTTTCAATCCAGTTACTAACGGCTTCTACAAACGAAGCTTCATCAGCGTAAGTATCAATATAATGCATTTTTACTGCCGCAATTGGTGGTGCGATACGTTTAGTCATATCCATTCCACCAAGACTACCGTGACAAGCAGCACAATGCGTTTTATAGAGTTTCTCGCCTTCTTCATGTTTATCATCACTGGCAAAAGATGCCTGTGATAAAAGAAGAGAGGTAGCGATTAAAATGGGTTTTACGATGTTCATAGTATTATCTCCTAGCGTGGTAAATAAGTTTATCGGGTTTAATATGCTTACTGTAGCTTATCTTAAAGAATAAGCCTTAAATGAAACTGAAAAACTAATCTTTATTTATGAGACTTCCAAACAAAGTCTCATAACGTTACTTTCCACAGCGCTCCTTGTCTGATCCTAAAATAGCATCAACTTCTGCCGATAATTCCGGAACTTGCTTAACATAAGCGCCTCCTGTTCTATCTTCAATTTGTTTTACAAAAGCACGTAAGTGGTTTCGAGAACCACACAATAAATTATCATAAGTATTAATAATATCTTGATGATCTTCTGATACTTGATCCTTGTAAATATTAATATCCCTAATATCTGTTTCTTCAACCAAGGCACCTACTCTTAACGTTGCAACATCATCACCGACTACAGCAAGCTCATAGAGTGTGTCATACAAATGCTGTAATTCAGGATCTGTATATGTATCGCGATGCCCTGTTGAAGGATCCTCAATTTCTGCTCTTACTAAAAGTAAACGTATTGCTTCCGCATGCTTGGTTTCAGCTTTATCAGAAATGTTTTTAAATGTTTGTAAATGCCCTCCTGTCGCTTCGAATATATCAAGATAGAGATCACGAGCAAGCTCCTCTTCTTCACGCATGAAAAGCAAACCTTTTACTTCTGCAGCACTAAGCTCTTTTATGGGCTCATCGGTGGAAGTGTTAAAATTATTATTACCATTTCCACCGCAGGCCGCCAAAAATAAAGCTGTAGAGAGTGTTATTACAAGATGTATAGGGAATGTTGATTTCATTTT
>JAZGFW010000102.1:0-5210 GCA_036479895.1 Cocleimonas sp.
AACTATTTATTCAATGGTCTCTTTAACGTCGGGAACTAAGTTTGGCCCATTTTTGGGTGTAAAAATGGTGAAATCACCGGATAACGGTGAGCGTTGGTATAGAGTAAATAAGCAGGGTAAATCAAAACATATGCCACCCAGTGTTCAGGATTTCGAAACAGCCCCTGATGAAATGTTCTTTAACAAAGAGTTTGGCAAAGAAGGGCATGGACGAACATCTTACCCTTTTGTATGGCTTAGTTTTGTTCAGAATGGTAAGGCCGCAAGTGCTTCACCAGATGGATATATTTATATTTATTCTCCTGAAGGTTCAGATAGTTCTCAGTTATTGCTTGCCAGAGTGCAGGAAGATAAATTTGAGCGAAGGTCAAACTGGGAGTTTTTTAAGAGCTGGAATGGCTCAACCCCTGTTTGGACAAATGATATAAGCCAACGTGGCGCAGTGCTTAAATATCCTGATAAAAGTAAAAATCATTACTACTTCGGGTGGTACTCGTGGCTTCCTTCGGTTGTTTGGAATGAAGGACTAGGCGTTTATATTATGGTGAATGGTGGTACTTATGCTGGCACCGGAATGACCCAATCAAAATCAGATTATTATAATAGCTGGGTACATGTGGAATCGGGCAGTTTAGGTTTTTGGTATTCTAAAAACCCTTACGGGCCTTGGGAAAAGTTTTATTATACGGATCATTTTATTGTTGATAATAAAAACAATCGTACATACCAACCTAAATTGTCGCCAAAATGGATTAGTGAAGACGGCAAAAGAATGACCTTGATTTGGTCTGATGCAGGGAAGAATGATAAGGGAAAATATTATTCTGAGAATTACACGTGGAATCAAATGGAAATAGAAATTAAAAGTGATTTATGGGAAAAATGATGAAAGGTTAACCGCACCTTTAAAAACCTAACCGTAAGTTCCCTTTTAATTACATACCAGTTTTATTACATACCGTTACCAAACTTATCTGTTTGAGTGACTCCGCTATCTCGTACTTGTTTTAAGGCGATGGCATATTCTTTTAACTGTGCCAGCGTCCAGTCGATGCGCTCTTTAAAATAGGCGTCTGCATCAGTGTTGTTATCGTCAGGGTTCTCATTCAGTACCGACTCGACATTACGAATAATGAGGTGTTCAGGCATATAACAAAGTTTATTGTTTTTGTAACTGCTCATGCGTAATTCGGCAACAGGGTAGGAGCCTCCATCCGCGGAGGATATGCCCACAATTAAGGCCGGTTTGTGCGATAACTCGTGCTTCCACATCAAAAAGAAGTTTTTTAAACCAGCGGGTACTTGACCATGATATTCAGGGGCGATAATCACAAAGCCATCGCTATCGCTAAGTTCTTTTGAGATTGGCTGGAGCAGGGCTTGCCAGTCTTTGTCTCCATCCCAGATGCTTTCATCCCATAGGGGTAAAGGGTTGCCAGCTAGGCTAAAAACCCATGCATCATCAGTTAGTTTATTATCCAGTAAGGATTTTTCGATATGTTTGGCGACTTTAATGCTTTGTGAGTTGTGGCGGTGGCTTCCACTGATGATGGCTATTTTCATGATGTTTCTCTGGTTGTTATCAGTTGGGGTAGGGAGGTTAGTGAGAGATATGCAGAGATTTTTGCATTAATCTGAAAGTAGATCAAGAAACCTAAAAAAGTGAGCTGTATCTAAAAGTAACAACCCTATTAACTAATAGAGACCTTTGCACGAATCAGGTGACGAGTAAAAATGACTAATATTTCACAGCTTTTCGTTGAAAAACTTGCTAATAACCCGTTATTAGCTTCATTTTCCGCCTCAATCAGTAAAATTTTAGCCTATTTTAGCAAGCTTACCGTTTTGTTGTTTAAAAACGGATAACTTGATTATTAGAGCTTCAGCCGTTTCTTTCGCCACTGACTCGT
Source organism: Cocleimonas sp. (assembly GCA_036479895.1). Lineage (GTDB taxonomy): Bacteria > Pseudomonadota > Gammaproteobacteria > Thiotrichales > Thiotrichaceae > Cocleimonas. Next base: position 1,911 of record JAZGFW010000102.1, read on the forward strand.
GCAAAGTCTCTAATAAGATTACCAAAAGGTATTAACCAAGGTAATATATTGTCTTATTAAATACCATTAAGGAAAAGATATGCAAACCTCATTAGTCATTACTATTCTTGGTCCCGATAAAGTAGGACTTGTTAAGTCGTTGTCTAAAACACTAAACCAACATAAAGGCAGTTGGACAGAAAGCCGTATGAGTCGTCTAGGGGGTAAGTTTGCAGGTTTGCTGGAGGTTTCAGTCCCTGCGGATGAAGTTGAAAAACTAACGAGTACGCTACAAGAGTTACAAACGGATTCTTTAAATATTCTTGTTGAGCAAAGTACAGAAGATCCGACATTGAAACCTACACATTCATTAAGCTTAGAAATACTAGGGCAAGATCGCCCGGGGATTATTTTTGATATAACACAGAAACTAGCTACGTTGAATGTTAATATTGAAGAGCTTGAAAGTGAAGTGCGGCCTGCGAGTATGTCAGGTGGATCGCTCTTTAATGCTAAATTAACACTAGGTTTACCAGAAGGTCTTTCATCAGAAGAAGTACAAGACTTACTTGAAAGCATGTCGGATCAATTTATGGTTGATATTGATGTTACCTAGGTTCGGTTATCTTTATCATTATTATAGAAACACTTACGCAATAATTCATATTAAAGGAGAATTAAAATGGCAACAATTACACTGGAAGGAAATGCGATTAACACTAATGGAGAACTGCCTACGGTAGGTTCAAGCGCTGCAGACTTCATGTTAACAAATGGTGAGTTAGGCGATGTGACTTTGGCAGATTTTGCAGGAAAGAAAAAACTGCTTAATATTGTACCAAGTTTAGATACGGGTGTTTGTGCAACCTCTACAAAAAAATTCAATGAAGCAGCGGCATCGAAAGACAATACCGTATTCTTGACAATTTCTGCTGACTTGCCCTTCGCTCAGGGGCGTTTTTGTGGGGCAGAAAACATTGATAAGGTACAAACATTATCAATGATGCGTGATAAATCTTTCGCTGAAAATTATGGCGTGTTAATTATTGACGGGCCATTAGCAGGTGTTACGGCAAGAGCCGTGGTTGTGCTGGATGAAAATAATCAAGTAATTTACACCGAATTAGTACCTGAGATTGTACAAGAGCCTGATTATGACAAAGCATTAGCTGTTCTTTAAGTAAATCTCTATTATAAAAAAAGCGCTGTTATTATTAATAATTGCGCTTTTTTTATATTGTACGTAAGTAGGTGGTGAGTGGGCGAAAGTCAGTTAGGTATCTTATTTTAAGAACTTTGATTGTTATATAAGATAAAAAACCCACTTATGATATAAAAAGAGACCTTTGCACGAACCAGATGACGAGTAAAAATGACTAAAAATTCACTACTTTTCGTTGAAAAACTTGCTAATAACTCGTTATTAGCAAGTTTTCCGCCTCAACTAGTGAAAATTTTAGCCCATTTTTCTTTCGTCACTGGCTAGTGAAAAGGTCTCAAAAAACTATCAGTAACATTAAGGATATTTCATGGCAGGCTCATTACAAGATCAATTTTTAGCAGCAGGTTTGGTCAAAAAACAAAAGGCTAAAAATATTCAAACGGCAAAGAAAAAAGCACAAAAACAAAGCCGTGTTAATAATACTGCCTTAGTGGATGAGGCGGGTGATCTTGCAAAGCAGGCACAAGATGAACAACGCCAAAAAAGCCAAGCCTTAAATAAACAGAATAAAGTAGAAGCTGAGCAAAAAGAGGTGCTGGCACAAATTCGCCAAATTATTACCTTAAACAGTATTAAAAAAGCACCCAAAGAAATGACAGAAGATAAGCTATCAACTTATAACTTTACGCATAATAATAAGATTAAGACGTTGTATATTTCACCTCAAAACCATGACTTGGTTAGCCGTGGGGTTATTGCAATAGCTAGTTTAGAAGAGGGCGGAACAGAGACTTATCACCTGATCCCCGCAGAAGCGGCGAATAAAATTAATGAGCGAAATAGTGAGGCGGTTGTTTTGTTGAATGCGTTTTTATCGAAAGATAAAAGCGTTACTACTGAAAGTGAGTTAGAAAAAGAAGAAGACCCGTATGCAGGCTTTGAAGTACCTGATGATTTAATGTGGTGATTGTTTCCCCAAAAGAAGTATGAAAACTTTCACAAAACACTTATTTATAGTCGTAGAGCGTTTAGGTTTTAGTTCAGAGCAAGGCGCCTCCGCACGGAGAATTGGGAGCATATAATAATATGTGACCTATTCGAGTACGGAGGCAACGCGGCTCTGGGCTAAAAGATAAATGCTCTACGGCTATAAATTATAAATCGTAGCCTCTCTCTTCGTGCTCTATAATATCTAACCCCTGTGTCTCTTCATCTGCATCCACACGCAAGCCTGTAATCATGCCTACAATCTTAAGCAGAATATAAGTCACAACAGCGGTATAAAGAAAGGTAGCGATTACGCCAATAGCCTGTACTTTGAGTTGCTCAGGTATTGATGAAATACCCTCAGCAAAGCCTTGGCCACTAAAAAGACCTAATTCAGTAGAAGCAAAAATAGCCGCCATTAACGTACCAAGAATACCACCTACTCCATGCACTGGGAAAACATCAAGCGAGTCATCAATTTCCCATTTCTGTTTGATAATAATAACAGCGTTAAAACAAACGATACCTGCAACAAAACCTATCACTAAAGCACCTGCAGGGCCAACAAAGCCAGAGGCAGGTGTGATTGTACCTAAGCCTGCGACCATACCTGTTACTGTTCCTAATGCAGTAGGTTTGCCGAATTTAATCCACTCATAAAACATCCAAGTGATAGCACCTGTTGCGGCAGAGATATGAGTGACTAGCATTGCCATCGCAGCATCACCGTTGGCAGCAAGTGCGCTACCACCATTAAAACCAAACCAGCCGACCCAGAGCATGCCAGCGCCTGTGATCGTCATAGTCAAGTTATGCGGTGGTATGGGAGATTTTCCAAACTTTCTTCTAGGGCCAATCACGATGGCAGCTACAAGTGCGGCAACACCTGCGGTTATATGGACTACGGTTCCACCTGCAAAATCTAATAAGCCCATTTGTTGTAGCCAACCACCACCCCAAACCCAATGTGTTACAGGGGCGTAGACAATCAGCATCCATAATGCAGAGAATAAAATTACCGCAGAAAACTTAGTGCGCTCTGCAAAGCCACCAATAATTAGTGCGGGGGTGATTATGGCAAAGGTCATTTGGAACATAGCAAATAAAGATTCAGGAATATCACCCGACATGGCGCCTTCGGTTACGCCATTGAAAAAGACTTTTCCAAATCC
>JAZGFW010000103.1:0-9282 GCA_036479895.1 Cocleimonas sp.
TTTTTTGACCATAACCTTTAGATGTAACGAGTAAATTTTCAACTACTGAATTAGTAAGATTTATAAAATAAACATTATATATGTTTGCAGTTTTGTCTTCATTTAGTTCTTGAACTACAGCAACAGCTATGTCTTTTACTTTTGGTACTTGAATATCTTTACGCATTGAATTATTTTTGATGAACAAAATTAATGATTCTTTATTTAATTACATGTAGTCAAATTCAAATACCTTAGCTAAATTCTTTTTTAGAGATTTTGATACAAGAGTGAAATCTACTTTTCTACCGATTTCCTTTTCCATAGAGGTTACCGCTTTATCTGTAATTCCACAGGGTACAATATTATTAAAATAATCTAAGTCTGGATTTATATTTAATGCTAAGCCATGCATAGTTACCCAACGTGAACTTTTTACACCCATAGCACAAATTTTTCGTTCTTTTGGTGTATTAATATCAATCCAAACACCGGTTGATCCATCCACTCTATCTCCTATAATTCCAAATTCAGCAATAGTTAAAATAACTGCTTCTTCTAAAAATCTCATGTATTTATGAATGTCAGTAAAAAATTGATCTAAATCTAAAATTGGATAAGCGATAAGTTGACCAGGGCCATGATATGTAATATCTCCACCTCTATTAATTTTATAATATGTTGCTTCTTTTTGTTTAAGTAATGCTTCACCAATTAACAAGTTTTGTTCAGATCCACTTTTACCTAAAGTATAAACATGTGGGTGCTCGCAAAATAATAATTTGTGACTTGGTAATTCTACAGTTAAACCGTCTCTATGCTTAATCTTTAATTGAATCGAGTCTTTAAACAAAACCTCTTGATAATCCCAAGTGTCTTTGTAGTCTTTTAACCCTAAATTTATAAATTCGACTTTATTTTTCATAATAATTCAAGCAAAGATACGTTTTATCAGTTAGATAGATGATTTTAATGCGCATTGAGTTAATTTTAGACTCAATTTTTATTTATCGATTTGTTTGTAGTAAATTTGATTCCATGAAAACATTATTTCTTCTATTTTTAATGGTACTATCGATTTCGTCTTGTCGTAAAGATAAGTTACCGAATAATGTTAAACCAACAAATTATGAATTGAATTTACCACCAATTATCGAGCAGTATTTACCTCCTATGGAAATCCCAGCTGATAATCCTTTAACAATTGAAGGTGTGGCTCTTGGTAGAAAGTTATTTTATGAAACGAATTTATAAACGGTCTTTTGTACGAAATACATTTCGTATTAAATCCACAATGGTCGAACCAATAATACATTTATTACGTTTAAATGTAGAACATACAAAGAACCTGTTTACTAAATTTTACTCACACTCTGGCTCTTCACCGTCTTTTCCTTTTTTCTTCTTCTTTTTATCATCTGCTTTTTTATCTGAATCAGCGGCAACTTCTTTTGTATCGGCAGCAGGAGCGTCCTCGGCAAATGCGGTACTAGATGTGAACATAAATCCAGCGAGTAATAAAACTAACGTACTGATACTTAATGATATGTTACTTTTTTTCATGTGTCTTCCTTCGATTGTTAAATTAATAAAACATTTTAAAAATATGGATTATATCTTCTAAAGATTAACAGTTAAAACTAATAGAAATACTAATATTAGTTACTTTTAGAGACCTTTACACGAATCAGGTGACGAATAAAAATGGCTAATATTTCACTGCTTTTCGTTGAAAACCCGCTAATAACCCGTTATTAGCCTCAATCAGTAAAATATTAGCCTATTTTTTCTTTCGCCGTTAACTCGTACAATGTCCTCTATTAACTTTAATAGACACTTTTGCTAAAACTAAGTTCTAGTGTAAATATAATAATGGTGTCACTAGAAACACCTTAAATATCTTGTACTTTAAAACAAAGCTAACTTACAGTAACGTGCCAGCCTTTCTTTTAGATGCCAATTGAAATCTGGACGAGAACAGAGAGAATGATAAGCGTAATTCCATCTTTTTTAATAAAAACAGTGAGTCTTGTCTATAGAAGCTCGTTTGCTTTTACACTTTATATACCTCGTCATTAGTTTCCTTCTAATCTATCTACAACTCTAACGATCAGTAGCAACACACCCCTTTTAACAACTAACGTATGTTGGGCATAAAGGGCATCATAATACTTTCGGGTCGGGTGAACTTATTAATATCCTTCTGCATTAAGCCCATTGACTGGTTCATAACAGCCATATCTTGGCTCATACGCGCCATTGATTGCGTCATTTGACCCATATTGGTGTTCATACTGCCAATATTGTTACCTAGGCCATGCATATCTTTGCTCATATTAGCCATGCTCCCTGTCATCGTACTCATGTTTTTAGCCACACCTGCAAAGTCATTTCCCATTTTCTCCTGACCTTCCACCATGCTAGCTGCCATGGTTGTCATTTCTTTCGCCATACCTGACATATCTTTTGTCATGATATGTACATCATCACTCATCCTAACAACTGAAGTCGTCATTTTCCTCATGTCATCACCCATATTCACCATGAACATCACCATGAAATAACAAGCAATGGCCATGAAAATAATAATTGCCAAGCGAAGCGTGTTATTTACAAAAGGGTTGGGGTTATCGATAACGTTGTCAGGTTCTACGGTTTCGCTCATTATTTCTCCATATACTTGTATTGGCTTTTAACTTTGCTTTCTTCTATCTTGCTAAAATCATGAAATCGTTAATGTTTTTTCAGTTAAAGACGAAGATAAAGTAGCATCAAGTTCCTGCTCTTGTTGTCGTTTCATCCACTTACTAATTTTAGATTTTGCTATTTCATGCTCTGTTGATACGGCAACAGCCATATCTAAACCCCGTGGGAAGCTGTTTTGAATAACGGCAAGCATTCCTAAAGCATCAAACTTTTCTTTTTCTTCTTCATTAGCCACCGATACCATAAGCTTTAAGTCTGTATAGCGTTCCATAACAATGGGAGCTAATTGTCGTGCAATCTCATAGTTTGCAAAGGTAATAACGATAGTCTTTGCATGAGACATTTTAATCGTATCCATTAAACGCAAATCCGTCGCATCACCAAAACCTACTGTATACCCACTAGCGCAGGCACTCACAAAACAATCATGATCAACTTCAACGCCGCGATAAGAAATATTATGTGCATCAAGCGCATTAGCTACATTCTTCCCCACTTCTCCCATACCTACAATGATGACATCCGCATTACTATTTTTACGTGGTGAAGCCTCACTTTTACTCGCATCCCAGTCTTTATCCGCTTGTTTTTTAGCAAAGTTACGTTCTATTTTTACAAGGATCGGCGTTAACGCCATGCTTGCGGCTACTGCGATAATTAATATGGCAGAATATTCTGATCCCATGCTCCTTTGCACGGTTGGCATCGCTAAGATAACAAAGGCAAACTCACTGCCTTGCGCAAGCATTATGCTCATTTGAAGTGCATTTCGCTTAGGCATGCGTAACAAGCGCGCCGCTAAATAAGTGAATAAAAACTTGATTAGTATTAATACAAAAGCAACTGCGGCAATCTTCCACCATTGTTGGATAATCACATCAGTATTTAAAGCCATACCCACGGTGATAAAGAAAAAACCTAGCAATAACCCTCTAAAGGGTTTAACTTCGGTTTGTATAAGATGCCGATAAGGTGTTTCAGAAATAATCATACCTGCTAGAAAAGCGCCTAGGGTCAATGATAAACCTGCCAAGCTTGTAGCTGCTGCTGTTGATAACACAATCAACAATGCCATAGCAGTGAATATTTCATCATCTTTAGATTTCGCGACCCAATGAAAAAAAGGCGCTATGACAAAACGACCGAGCATGATAGCTACAATAAATGAAGCCAATGCTTTTAAACCCGCAATACCAATGATACTCCCTAAAGATACACCCTCTTCACCCATTGAAGCGGCTAAAATCAATAAGAAAATAGCGCAAATATCTTGAAAGATAAGTACCGCTGTCGTAGTCACTGCGACGGGACAATTACTTTGCTGATTATCCGCTAAAATTTGTGCCACAACCGCTGTTGAAGATAGTGCTAATGTTGCCCCTATAACAATAGAAACATCAATGTCTAAACCGATTAATACAACTAAAAAAGAGAAGCCTACCGTACATAAAATAACTTGTACTGGCCCTAGCCCTAGAATATCTTTACGTGCATCCCAAATATTAGCTAATGAAAAATGCAAGCCAATATCAAACAATAAAAAGACAACACCCAACTCTGCCAGTAAGTGCGTAGTTTCACTTTCTTCGATCCACCCCAAACCATGCGAGCCTACTAGCATGCCTGCTAATAAATAACCCACGATAGGGCTCATATGTATGGGTCGCATAACAGCAATCGCCATTATCCCAATAATGAGTAGGATAAGAACGGGCTGCAGCGTGTGAAATTGTTCCATAGGCTTAGTCGTTTAGTTAGCTTTATCTAAACAGTAATTACCTAAGTTAAAGCATAAAACATTAATCATCTTCAGAAGGCTTCGCCGAATAATACTCTGCTAACTCATCAATTTCTGCTTCTGTTAACTTTTCCGAAATCCCGCGCATTAAGTTGTAGTGATCGTTCTCTCTGTCACCTTCTTTAAATGCAAGCATGGTTTCTTTAAAATATTCTACTTTTTGGCCTTCTAATATGGGTATTTGATAACCACGATTCATCGCATCTTCATTATGACAAGTATTGCAGCCCAATATAAAACGTGATGCATCACCTACTGTGGCAAGCACAGGAGCTTTTGTTCCCAACATCTTTTCACGCTTTTGAGTGGCGTACCACGCTGAAATGTCTGCCATATCTTTAGAGCTTAATGCCTTAACTTTTTTTAACATTGATTTACTTTCACGCAAGCCTTCTTTGTAATCATGCAATTGCTTAAAAGAGTAGGCACTTATTTGTCCTGCTATACTAGGCGTATCGTCATCTTCACTGATACCCGTATCTCCATGGCATTTACTACACTTACCTTTTTTAGCTAGCGCTTCACCGAGTTTTGCATCTCCGTTTACTGCTAAATTGATGTTTGCTGGCGTCCATTTAAAGTCTTTGCTTGGCTCGTCTATCTCTCCATTTTGTGTTAACACGCCTATTTTAAAGGAGGGCAACTTATTCAATGCACTTTTCGCATCATTTTCCGCTTTATCCACGGATTTTTTCATAGACTCTTCCTTTGACGTATCTTTACTAGAAGCTTTCTCTGCGTCTTCCGCAAGACTTACTGAGCCACTTAAGGTGACTACGCCCACCAAAAATAATTGTGATATTTTTCTTGATAATAGTTTCATGATTATTTCCTTATTTAGTGGTTAGAAGGGTTTGCAGAAGCGGCCTTAGAAACATTATCGAGTACTTTCTTATCAATAACGGGGAAGCTGGTATCAAGCACTACCATCTCGACTGAAGGTACGATTACTTTCTTTTTACCTAACAGTTTATCAGCGGTATATTGAGAAAATGAACGATAATGTAACTTGGTAAGGACTTTGATCTGCTTCGTATCGTCAAGCAGGTTAAAGGCATAATTCGAATCTCTATGTCCTTTAGGTGGAATCGTATTGGTATCAGTAAAACGTGCAACCTCCCATGGGAACTGAGTAAACTTACCATCTTTATCCACTGCATTTGAATTAAAAATAGTCGTACCAGCAGGCAATTCATTCTCTTCAGTTAACGTACCTGAACGTAATAGTTCACGACCTTGATCATCTGTAATAATAACTTCCAACCAAATCTGACGAACATTGGTTAAACTGGTCGGTAAATTATGTCCAGCTCGATCATTATTAACCCTGACGACCAATTTATGTAACATCCCTGTTTGAGGTATAATTGAAACATTAACTGAAGCAGCACTCTGTAAACGTCTTACCGATTCTTTGGTATGCTTGGATTCTGTACCATTTCCATTAAGTACCGATGTAATAACAGCATTGCCACCCACAAAAGCATGGTCATGCACCACTTTGCGTAATGGACCACCAACACCTGCGAAACCACCAATTTGTGCGTTTTCTAATTCATGCGCAGGCTTCATCTCATTTGCAACACGGATAGCGGTTGCTACAGGAACCATATGACAATCCATACATTGCACATTATTTTGAGCGTACGATGAATACTTCCATTCATCGTATGTTCGTTCTATAGGGAAGTTATTGGTTGGATGAAAAATATTGTGACAGTTACCACAAAACGCTGAGCTTTTATGATGCGCTGAATATTCCGTTTGATGAAAAGGAGAAACGGGTTCAGGGTCTTTCAATGTAGCTCTTTTAACACTACCTGGATCCATAACAAAAGAGCCATTGCCATGTTCTAAGACTGCAGTTTTAGAAATATTAGAACCCGATATGGTATGACACACATCGCATGAAACACCTTTTGAAGCCAAGGGTGGCGCGGTAAATTTACCGTGTTTAGCACCTTCACTTTCATTGGGGTCAAACTTAACAGTCTGTGTCGCGACTCCGATAGGTGTGTGACATGAACCACAATAATTCATCATTTTACCGCTTAATGCTTTCTCGGCTAACGCCCACTCTGCCTGAAACACGGGATCAGTAAAGGAGTTAGAGTGCATCGAGCCTTTCCAGCCATCATATTGACGAGGGTGACATTGCGCACAGATTTCTGGATCAGTCCAATCTTTTTCTGTTAACTTACGATGACCTTTGACCGATAAGTAAGATGGTTTAAATTGTAAATCAGCATCACTACTTTTGGTTACGTCTGGAACAACGGGAACCTTATTCTCAGCATGAATGAAAAATGATTGACTCAACAAAACTGTCGCCCCAATCAATGATAGTAATAACCTTTTTGCTCTCATATCCACTCCTCAAATAAGTATTTTTTTTGCTAATTACACAGACTTAAAAAATATATTGATATACATCAACTTTTCCAACATTAATTTAAAAGGTAATTATCTAAATTAACTTATGTTAAGTTTTGTTAATTGCATTGAAAATAAATCGCATAAATATTACCCTTCTAAAATCAGCTTTATTTTCCACATAAAAAAAGGACTCACAATGGAGTCCTTTTAAACAAAGTAATTTGTTTAGGCTAGTTTATCAACCACCACCAAATACATCAGCAGTAATATTGTTTAACCAACTATAAGCATTTTCAACAGCACGTTTATGTGCTTCATCCGATGCGTCCATTGGTGTTAGACCACCAGCAACTTTAGTGATTTTTGAACCATCTTTCGCTAAACGATAAACAGCTGCAACTGAAATACCCCAGTCTTTAGCAATCACTGAATAACACGTGTTCACGTAAGAAGGTGTTCCTGGCTCTTTACCATTTAACATCGCTGCAACTGCTGCTGCACAAACTTTTGCTTGTGAGTTTGCCGCATAACCTGATTTAGGCATACCTTTAGCAATACTTGCATCACCAATAATATGAATATCTTTATGGATTTTTGACTCAAATGTACCTAAGTCAATCGGACACCAGCCTTTATCATTCGTTAAACCTGCATCAAAACCAATTTTACCTGACTGTTGGGCCGGTATAACATTAATTACATCACCTTTAATGGTTTGACCAGAAGCAGTGGTTACACTCATTCCGCCTGCATCAAGCTTAGTAACGCCATCAGATTTAATGTAATCAATCATCGAGTTATCAGATTCAAACCCGTAGAATTTCTTCCAGCCTTGTACGAACAAGCCATATTTAGAGAACTTCTTCTTAGGATCGACATAGATTACTTTAGATTTAGGTTTTTCCTTCTTCAAGTAGTGCGCTATTTGACAAACACGCTCAGGTGGACCAGGAGGACAACGGAAAGGATTAGGTGGTGCAGCTACAATAACAGTTCCACCATCCTTCATTGCTACTAATTGCTCACGGAAAGTAGTTGTTTGTGCGCCTGCTTTCCACGCATGAGGGATTTTTTCAGCTGTGGCCTCATCATAACCTTCAATTGTATCCCACTTAAAGCTTATACCAGGTGCTACGATACAACGATCATAATCAAAGCTTGCGCCACCTTTTGTACTTACTTTTTTAGCTTTAGCATCAATGCCGGTAACGTAATCAAAAACAACTTTGATTCCTTCTTTCTCTAGACCTGAATACCCGTGTTTTAGTGAATCAAGTGTACGATCACCACTCAATACTTCATTACTTAGGTAACAAGTGTGGTAGTCCTTATTCGCTTCTATCACTGTGACTTCAATGCTTGGATCAGCCATTTTTACGTAACGTGCTGCTGTTGCACCTGCTGTACCACCACCTACAACAACAACTTTTTTAGCTGCGCCAAATGCTAGTGACGGTGCACCAACAAAAATCCCTGAAGCTGTTACCGCACCAAGGCCTTGAACAAACCGTCTACGGTTTTTATTCATATTTGTATTTTTACTCATTTCAAATTCTCCTTAGTGTCGACTACTTACTGTAATAATCTAGTAAAGCTTCAAAGCCCGCTGCACCTGCTTTCTTATGCAGTTTATTTAACTTCTTTTTCATCTTCTTTGGGGCTTTACGATCTTTGTTTTGAAAATCCATTAACTGTCCTGCCAAGTAAGATTTCCATTGACCTTTTAACATTCCAGCATCGTCATCTGCTACAGTACCACCTTCAGCATGACACTTTTCACAGTACTTCTCGTGTAGCTTTGCACCTTCTGTTGCTTTTGCGTCATCAGACTTTTGTCCAGTAGCTGCAACATACTTTTGCTTAGCAAAGTATTCACCCATTTGAGTAAATTCTTCGGTTGTATAACCTTTAGCTAAACGACCCATAATAGTAGAAGGTATCTCATCGGATTTATAGCCTTCCATTGTTTCAACGAAGTAAGCTGATGATAGACCTGCAAGTGTTGGGATTGATGGCCCCATGCTAACGCCATTTCCACCGTGACAACCTGCACATGTATTGGCAAGCATTATAGTGCTCGCACCCGTCATTAGCTCAGGTTTAGCTTTTTTATCTGCAGCAAAAGATGCATTAGAGAAAACCAATGCCATACCCGCTAGTAGCGTGGTTGATAGCATTAACTTTCGGCGAATAATTTTCATTGTATTATTTCTCCTAGTGTATTTTTGTAAATTAGAGGTTTGTGAAGCGTGATTGAACATTTAGCGAAGGGACTATTACCCCTGCAAAGTTACAACGATTGTATCAGACTGAATATAGAGTCCTCCATTACTCTTATTAGTACCCAAATTGAGATAGAAATCCAACTTGTTCACCGACTATAATTCGATAAAAATCGAATAAACTTAACCTATGTTAGTTTT
>JAZGFW010000104.1:0-6721 GCA_036479895.1 Cocleimonas sp.
CCCTCAAAACCTATATCGAAGGTGTGGATGTAGATAAGCTACTCAACGAACTAGAAGATAAGAACTACCTCAACGAAGATAGATTTGTCGAAAGCTTTATCCGTTACCGAAGCGGGCGTGGTCAGGGCATTATCAAAATCTCCAACGAGTTAAAACAGCGAGGTATTAATACCTCGATGATTAGTCATGCATTACAAGAAGCAGACCTTGATTGGTTTCAGCTTGCAAAAGAACAACGCGAAAAAAAGTTTGGCAAACAAATACCCGATGACTTTAAAGAAAAAGCACGGCAGATGCGCTTTTTGTCAGGGCGTGGTTTTGATGGTGATAGCATTCGGCAGTCCCTTGCTAATTAGTAAGAGTAGTTATAAAGAACCATCATTCAAAGGTAGCTTGTTACAACATTTCTCTTTATTCCTGACCTAAACACATTGAAATGCTAAAATTAATAGATACTAATCTTAGCGCTATCAAATGACTCAAAACACAGCACAAAATACACAACAAAAAATAACATTAGTAGAAGACGATATTGAGCTCGCTAAGATGATTCAGTCCTTCCTCATCAGCGAAGGCTTTGATGTAAGCTGGGCGGAAAACGGTTTAGAGGCGGTAGACCTTATCCTAAAAACACAGCCTGACCTAGTAGTGCTAGATGTTATGTTGCCAGGCATCGATGGTGTCGAAGTATGCCGACGAATTCGAGATAACTTTAGTAACCCTGTTTTGATGTTAACTGCAAAAGATGATGACCTTTCAGAAGTAACGGCTTTAAACAGTGGTGCAGATGGTTACTTAAACAAGCCCGTGCGCCCGCATATTTTACTGGCGCATATTAAAGCTTTGTTACGTCGTAACGAGACAAGCACACAAACAAAAACTAGCGGTATTATTAAAGTGCAAGATTTAAGTATTAATCTGGATGCTTATTTATTGCATAAAAATGATGAAGAAATAAACCTCACCAGTGGGGAATTTCAACTACTGGCAGTTCTTGCGAAGAGTTCTGGCGTTCCAGTCAGTCGAGATGATTTATACCAACAACTTCGTGGTATCGAATACGATGGCATTGACCGCTCGATTGACTTACGTGTGTCATCATTACGCAAAAAGTTGGATGATGATATTCCGCCTTACCGCTATATCAAAACGGTACGCGCAAAAGGTTATTTGCTGGTTGTAAAGTGAAGCTCGCTCACAAAACCTTACAATTACCCCACTGTTGCATACAATAAAATCAGCTATTATTTGCGTCTGTTTCAGCATAAAGATATTACAAAGACAACAAACACAGGACATCCATGAGCTCACTCTTTATTCGTATTTATTTAAGTACCTTGGTATTTCTTGCGCTTGCTTTTTTTCTACTGGTTTTTGTTACTAATTCACTTATACCCAGTGAGCAGATGTTTGATAACGCCAAAGCGATTGAAACAACGGTGACGCAGTACCTGAAAGATAAACCAGAAAAAAGCTGGGACGAAGAAATAAAGATCTTTGATAAAGTGCTACTCGATCAACAGTTATCTATTATTACCAAAGATGAGCTAACTAAAGCAGAGTCTGACCGCTTAAATTTATCAACAACAGGGCGCATAAAATCAGATGTGAAGGTTGATTCGTACTATACCCTCTATAAAATTCCTGACTCCAATAGTTTCATCAAAATTCTCGATACAATAAAGTTTACCGACACGACCTTAAATGATTGGCTAGATACTATTCTACCCGTGCTTCTTCTTTTTTGTACGTTAGCATTTGGCTTGTTTTTATTGATAAGAAAGCTGACTAAACCTATTGAGCACCTCACAACGGTTGCTCAAAAATTAGGACGTGGTGAGTTGGATACGCGCGCGCGATCAAACTTACCTAAACCAATGAATACACTTGCAATGGGCTTTAATAATATGGCCTATCAAATTAATGAGACCATGCAAGAACAACAATTATTGATAGGGGCTATCCCTCATGAGTTACGCTCCCCGCTGGGAAGGATACGTTTTGCTCTTGACCTAACACGAAATAAAAATACCGTAGCAGAGCTGCGTGAGCATATCGAAAAAATAGATACTTATGTGGATGACATGCAACAAACCGTTGATGAGATTCTTGAGCTTAACCGCATGCAAAGTACAAATGTAATTGAAGCTGAGACTATTGAATTATGTGAGCTTATAAATTCAATAAAACAAAATTTTCAGACAGCAAATACAAGCATTAACCTAAGTGTTCAGTGTGAGTTAGCTACAAACCCACAAGGGAGCACCTCGTTAATAAAGCACGCTATTCAAAACGTATTAGAAAATGCGACGCGCTATGCCAAAGCAGAAATCACCCTAACGGTTTGGCATGAAGGTGGGCAGACAATCGTTAAGGTTGATGATGATGGATCAGGAATCCCAGAAGATAAACGTCATGAGGTTTTTATGCCCTTTGCTACAACAGACGATAGTCGCAATCGCACAACTGGTGGTATAGGTTTAGGTTTGGCACTGGTTAAAAATATTATGATAAAACATGGAGGCAACGTGACCGCAAGCCAAAGCAGCACTCACGGGGGAGCGTCCTTTAAACTTTATTGGTAAAAATAAAAATAAAACGCTTACAAATCCATACATTTCATTACGTATGCTGACTGACACTACTTAATATCTAATGCACTATTACCTTGTTCATAACAACTTAATATAGGTAACAAAATGAAAACAACAGCACTGAGTATTTTAGCATTAGCAGCACTTCCTCTACTAACAGCTTGTACAGAATTCGATAATGAAACGCTTGCACCAACGCAAGACATGACAACAGAATTGACCAAAAAACCAGAGGTAAAACGATTACGCTATTTTGAAGAAATTAACTTCAATGACATTCCTGCAAAACACCAACTGACAGGAAAGGGCGTTCGAGTAACAATTATGGGCGAAGCAGTAGATGCCTCACATCCAGACTTAACGCAACGTGTCGTTAAACAATATAATAGTTTTTCAGAAAAAAACAAAGTGATTGCTGGCACTGCCAAACAACCGTATGGCTTTGATAAAATGGGGCTGGGTGATGGCCACGGCACACATATCGCGGGTACGATTGCGGCAGAGTGCGATGACATTGGTATTCAAGGAGTTGCCTGTGGCGCAACACTCGATGTCTATGATATAGGCGCCTATGACAGCTCAGAGAGTTTTTCCATAAAGGGTTGGGGTGATACGCACGAATTTGAAAGGCTTATTGCATCATTCTCAAAGTCATTAAAGGACATAACTCGTCGAGGGGAAAGCAAAATTACCACGGGTAGTTTTAATATAGAATCCCCGCTCATTCGATTTAAACAAGGCGGCCCATTACAAGGTTTATCAATAACTGAAATTATTAATCACATTGAGAATGACGTAGAAGATGTTGATGATTTTTTTAAGCAGAGTCTGTTTGAGTTAGAGAATGCCGCTGATGAAAAATACCTAAAAGACATCTATGAAAAAAATGGAGAAGATGAAAGTATTGTTATGGGCACTTTATTAACCAAGTCAAAACAATGGGCAGAGCTTGAAGATGCCATCAAAGACTATCAACAGTCGGGTGGCGTTTACTTAGTCACCGAAAGTAACAATATCTTTGACCGCACCTCTCTATTAAATGCCATGCCGAGCATTAGTGACAAAGTGGACAAAGACTTGTGGCTTTCAATAGTGATGGTAATGCCAGAAAAAATAAACGAAGTGAGCAATGAAGCTGAGTTAAAAGAGGCAATGAAAGGTGCCTACATAACGCCAATAAACAGTTGTGGAGCAACCGCAAAAGATTACTGCTTGGTAACACCATCATATCTCGTTTTTTCGACAATGACAGAGAAGCTTAGAGAATCGAGCGAGCTGTATACAGTACAGGGTCGCTTCCACCAATCCTTTGATGGACACTCAATGGGCGCACCGATGGTAGCTGCAACGCTTGCATTAATGCAAGAATACAATGCGAATAAAGACTTTGGTTACACGATGAAAGATTTAGTGAAAATATTAAAGGACAGCGCTAACCGAAGTTTTCCAAAGTATGACCCGCTAAAGCATGGTCGTGGCATGTTAGATGTATCTGCTGCATTAGAAATGATGAACCAATAACAACCAACTGTTCGAGTCATTAACCCCATAATTTAAATAATCTTTTCACGATTGATAGGATTAATTTCTCTCGCTCGCTCTCTCGTGTAAAGACTTTCAAAAGGAAAATAAAGATGAAAACAATTAATACGATAAACATAATGGCAATTACGCTTTTAGCAACAACGGCTATTTCTGGCTGTACATCAATGAGTGCAGGAAAAGGTGTACTTCAAGATAGTCATGGACGAGGGCAAGGCACTGTGAAGTTTACTATCAAAGAAGAATTTGCAGATGATTATGCCAGTGTAAAGGCGTTTTTATCGAGTGGTGAGATTTATAAAGGCAAGTTCATTATTGCCAAAACAAAAAGCTCTACGTTAAAAGAACGTTACAATCCTAAAACTAAAAAGTTCGAACATGCTGCAGATAACACGACTAAATTTTCGTCTAACGCTACTGGTTTGTTATTTGGCCCCAAGGGAAAAACAATGAAATGTAAAATGACACTAAGTGATCCTAGTGATGGATTTGAAGGAGGTGGCATCGGTCAGTGTAACGTATCAACGGGCCAAGTCATTCCATTACAGTTTGAAGAGGCCGATTAAAAGCTCACTTTATTTAACTAGTGATGTGATTATGAATCGGCGGTTATTTTTAAAACATTAACTAAACCTTAAATAGATCACGTTCTATTATTTGCTTTAAAAGGAAACTCCTATGATCATTAAAAATATATTACTAATCTTACTCGGCGCTTTACTGGGGGGCGCACTGGTTGCTAGCCTCATGTACCATCAAATACAAAACCGTTATGACATTGGTGTAAACACAGGCTTTATTTCTGGCGGGCATCACGTCATTACATTTATAAAATCACAGGTGAAAAATGATATTAGTAATAAAATCAGTGTTGATTTAGGCAAATACTTAGACCATAAAGCAACACGTTTATCCGTCGTTGAAATCAATGGGATAAAAACGATTGTTGTTGAGTAGCTTTGTTAGTAGTCATCTGCTTACTCACCTACGTACTAACTTCTTTAGAAAATACAGACTACATGAGACCTTTGACGAGTCAGTGGTAAAATAAAATGGGCTGAAATTTTTCTCATAAACTGGTTCTACAAAGGTTCTACTTATAAGCATGGATCAAACTATATTATCTGCTTTATTAATATTGATCGTGCCGACGTAACCATTTCATTATTCCTTCCCCCTCATCTCGCCCTTTGGGGGTCAAATCAATATAATTATAAGCACCGTTCAAAAGATCTATTCCTCTTGAATAGGTTGAGTAAGTATGGAAGATATTGCCCTCGTTATCTTTAATAAACACGCTTACACCAGCAAGTTCATCAATAAAATAAGGTTGTTGTAAATAATTATACGTTATTTCATTGGCTGCTTTTTCTTCTGCTGTAAACGAAACGCCAAAATCATAATTAAAGTCTGTATTAATTGATGAGACCCATTTAAAGCGCCAACCCATTCGTTTTTTATAAGCAGCTATATTTTTATAATTCGCTCTGGAGACGGCAAGAAATGAAATATCACGATGTGCCAAATGAATATCAATGCCATCAAAATTATCCGCCCAGAAAGAACAACTAGGACAACCCTCCTCCCAGTCTGGACCTAACATAAAGTGATAGACCATTAGTTGGCTTTTGTCATTGAATAAATCTTCAAGGTTTAGTTGACCTTCTGCGCCATCAAAGTTGTAATCCTTATCAACCTTAACCCAAGGTAATGAGCGTCGCTCAGCATTTAATTGATCACGTAACTGAGTAAACTCCTTTTCTTTAATAAGTAGCTCTTTACGTGCAACGAGCCATTCCTCTTGTGACACAACCTGATGTGATTGCATGGGTTTCTCCTTGTTTAGATAATATTAGAGACCTTTGCACAAATCAGGTGACGAGTAAAAATGACTAATATTTCACTGCTTTTCGTTGAAAAACTTTCTAATAACCCGTTATAAGCTTCATTTTCCGTCTCAATCAGTAAAATATTACCCTATTTTAGCAAGCTTACCGTTTTGTTGTTTAAAAACGGATAACTTGATTATTAGAGCTTCAGCCGTTTCTTTCGCAACTGACTCGTGCAAAAGTCTCTAAAAATAAGCTTTTTGTAATCTACATTTTTATGCTACTTTGAAACATCCTATTGTTTGGAAGTTTCCATGCTAACTTCAACATCCCCAAACCGTCTAAAAGTCATGTTTGCAGGCCTTTGTAGCCTCATTTTAACCATGGGTGTGGCGCGCTTTTCTTATACTCCGTTACTGCCTCTCATGATGGATGAAACCTTTTTGACCGATGCAACAGGTGGTTGGCTCGCGACTATCAACTATATGGGATATATGTGTGGTGCTTTAACTGCTGCTTTCATAAGTGATTTAAAACTAAAAGACACCCTATACCGCATTGGGCTTTTTGTGGCGATTTTAAGTACCGTTGGTATGGCGCTCGCAGAAAACTATATCCTTTGGGCTGTGATGCGCTTTTTTGCGGGCTTAAGTAGCGCCGCTGGTTTGTTGATGGGTTCAGGGCTAATTTTAAACTGGATGATAAGACAAGGGCATCGCGCTGAATTAGGGGTTCATTTCGGTGGTGTTGGTTTAG
>JAZGFW010000105.1:0-2946 GCA_036479895.1 Cocleimonas sp.
TTTTTTCGCTGGCTAATATCCCAAATACCTAGACCAATAACGGGAAGAAGCAATAGAAATAGCCATAAAATAGGCAACCAAAAAAAGGATAATACTAAAACCAGCAAAGGAAGAAGAAGTGATAAAATAATAAAACTGCGACGTACTGTCATCGTCTTGACCTGTAATAATAGGAATGTATTAACTCAAGCTTAGTACGTAGGAAAGCAGAATTCCGATGTTTTATTTTTTGGTTTCTTCAAGGCTTCCATCTGTCATTAAGGGCTTTAAAGTGCTTAGCAAACTACCAAACAATCCTGATATAGATTTTTCCTGTACAGCCAGTAGCTGTTTCATATGCTCACGTTGGGTCGGTTTTGAATAACAGGCGGGACAATTTTCATCTATTACGGGTAAGTTTTGTTCATTAGCGAAGGCACTTAATGCTTTTTCACGAACATAAACTAAGGGTCTAATCACACGTAGATCACCTTCATCATTTAGATAATGCGCCTTCATGGTTTGCAATTTTCCACCATGAAAGGCCGACATTAAAAAGCTTTCCGCTAAGTCATCGAGGTGTTGAGCCAAAGCAAGCACGTTATATCCCTCTTTACGCGCTGTTTTATACATCAAGCCGCGTTTCATGCGTGCGCAAAAAGAGCAGTATGAGTCACCTTGCATATGTGTATCCGCCATTTCTAAAATAGGCTCTTTTATAGTGAAATAGTCAACGCCAAGAGATGTCATATATGGAATCAAAGGTGCAGGATTAAACTCGCCTGATTGTGGGTCAACTGTCATTGCGCCAATGCTAAACTGGATGGGTGCGTGGCGCTGAAAGTGTAATAACAAATGAAGTAAGCTGAGGGAATCTTTACCACCTGATAAACCTAACAATACCTTATCGCCTTCTTTTATCATGCTGAAATCACTAATTGCTGACCCTGTTAATCGGCGCAATTTTTTAGGGATTTGGGGAACTTCGAGGGAGTTTAGGTGGGTTTTCATATTGTATTAGAATATACCATGAAATCTTTGCACAAATAGATGACAGAATTAGTGAGGAGTAAAAGTAGCAGGGATTAGAGTGAAAGTTGCAGGTGTTAGAAACCCCCAGATGATTAGTGACTTGCTGTTTAGTTTTTAAACGAACTCTTGATTATTAAGTACTCGCTGTTTGGTCATCATTTGGAGAAGAAAGTACTTCAATGTTTTAAACTAATATTAGTGCGAAGCGTCGGCAAAAAGACGCCGACATAATTGAGTTCACCGTTTTGTTATGCAAAACGGGAAGCTTACTAAAAAAAAGACCTACTCTTACGAATAGGTCTTTTAGGTGTGTCGGTTTGGGGGAGCATCCACCTTGCCGACTATTACCTCCTAGCGGTGGAGGAATTCTTTAATGTGATAGAAAGGATGCTCCTGTATTTGATATATGTCAATAAGTAGAAAAATATCCGAATATTATTAAATACTTATAAGCTATTAAATTAACGTTTCTTTATCGGAAACAGTAGTTTATCCTTTGTAAAGTTAACCTTTTTATATGGAACATTTGATGTTTGAAGTAATTGAGACTAAAAAAGATCTGATTCAATTTGTAGAAAAAATAAGCAACTCTAGCTGGCTGGCTTTAGATACTGAATTTCTACGCGAGAAAACTTATTACGCTAAGTTATGCCTGATTCAAATTGAATCGAGTGAAGGGCTTCGTGCTTGTGTCGATCCTTTAAGCATGGAAGACATTTCACCTCTAACAGAGCTGCTGAATAATCCTGAAATTACCAAAGTGTTTCATGCTGCTCATCAAGACCTTGAAATATTGTTACAAATCACAGGCAGTGTACCTGCCCCAGTTTTTGATACGCAAACAGCAGCATCCGTGCTTGGCATAGGCGATCAAATGGGCTATGCCCGTTTAATTGAAAGTATGACTGGTAAGGTTCTAAGTAAAACTCAATCACGTACAAACTGGGCGCAACGCCCACTAAAGACAGCTCAGCTTGAATATGCTATTGATGATGTCCGCTACCTTGCTCAAATTTATCCAAAAATGTTAGAACAACTAACGTCAAAAAATCGGCTAGTGTGGCTGGATAAAGATTTTAATCAGGCGGTAAATCCAGATACCTATGCAATCAATGCACAACAGAAATGGAAAAAAGTGCGTGGTTTGCAAGTATTAAAGCGCCCGCAGCTCGCTATTCTAAAATTACTAGCTGCATGGCGAGAAGAGAAGGCTGAAAGTTCCAATTTGCCACGAAAGTGGATTATTGGCGACGAAATTTTGCTCGAGCTGGCGAAGCTACAGCCATCTGATACACAGGGATTGAGTGATATTCGAGGTCTAAATATTGATCGTACAAAAAAATATCATACGGTTTGGTTAAATCTTATCCAACAAGGGCAAGCTGTTCCTGAGTCTGAGTGGCCGGAACTCCCTAGAAGTAAAAAGCCTACGCCTAATCAAAATATAACCATTGATTTGCTTATGCTAGTGCTTCAAATCGAAGCCAAGAAACATGGTATAACGCCAGCAGTTATCGCGAGCAGAAAGCAAATAGCGCAAATGATTCAAGCGGGTGAAACAAGC
Organism: Cocleimonas sp.; assembly: GCA_036479895.1. Classification (GTDB taxonomy): domain Bacteria; phylum Pseudomonadota; class Gammaproteobacteria; order Thiotrichales; family Thiotrichaceae; genus Cocleimonas. Next base: position 2,576 of record JAZGFW010000105.1, read on the forward strand.
CTGTCTGAAGATTGGCGAGGTAAATTAGTTAATAATGTGTTTAAAAAAGTATTATCAGGTGAGTTAAAGTTGGGGCTTGAAAAAAATAGCGTGAGCTTATTTTAGCCACTTAGGGCACTTTTTGTAAAAAGTTAGCTCTAAAAACAGTAAGTATCATCATTAAGTAAACTTATATTAGAGTATTAGGGTTGCCTAATCTATTGAAAAATATAATGTTTATTTGATAAAACATTTTAAATATGATACTTATACTCCATTATCAACTTACATAGGTACAACCATGAATAAATTTTTATCCTTACTCTCTCTTCTACTTGTTTTATCACTAACAGCACTAAGCCCTGCATATGCTGATAGCCATGAAAAAAAGG
>JAZGFW010000106.1:0-5939 GCA_036479895.1 Cocleimonas sp.
GCAGAAGATCGTACTCACATGCTTACCAAAGACGAAAATATCGTTGATATTGGCGTAGCAGCGCAATACCGTATCAAAAATCCTGAAGACTATTTATTTAATGTTTATCTAGCAGATTACGAACGTAATCAAACCGTAGGCACTTTGTTTCAAGTTATGCGCAGTGCGGTGAGACAAATTGCGGGTCGTAACTCAATGGATTCAATCTTAAAAGAAAACCGTGGTGCTATTGCCCCTGATACTAAATTAGTGATGCAAGGTATTCTCGATGAGTATAAATCGGGCTTAGAAGTTATTAAGGTGAACGTGACGTACGCAGAAGCGCCTCAAGAAGTGAAAGATGCTTTTGATGATGCCAACCGTGCACGAGAAGATAAAGATCGTTACAAAAACCAAGCTGAAACTTACGCTAAGAAAGTAGTTCCTGTTGCAGAAGGTAAAGCATCACGATTAAGTGAGGCTGCTGTTGCTTATAAAAGCCGTATTGTTTCACGCGCTGAAGGTGACGCGTCACGCTTTAATCAGTTAGTAGCTGAATATAATAAAGCGCCAGAGGTGACACGCAAACGCCTTTATCTTGAAACAATGGAAGAAGTTTACGCCAACACAAAGAAAGTAATGGTTGACACAAAGTCAGGCAATAATATGTTGTACCTGCCTTTGAATCAGCTAGAAAGCGGTTCAAGCTCAAATAGCACAGCATCAAGTAGTTTTGATCCTGCAGTTGCAGGGGCAGCACAACAACGCTTACAAAACAGTAGATCCACGCGAGATGGTGTTCGCAATGGTGTGAGAGAGGGACGTTAAAATGAAAAATATTGCCATTATTGTTATAGCTTTTATCGCGTTTATTTTAGCAACCGCCACATACACGGTTGATGAACGTGAAACAGCTATTAAGTTTCGCTTTAAAGAGATTGTAGAAACGGATATTAAACCGGGTTTGCACTTTAAAGTACCCTTTATGAATACGGTTGAGAAGTTTTCGACCTTGATTCTTACCCTTGATGCACAGCCAGATCGTTTTTTAACCGGTGAGAAGAAGTACGTACAAGTTGATTTCTTCGTGAAGTGGAAAATTGACAATGTCAGTACTTTTTATCGTGCGACCCGTGGCGATATAGCACGAGCGCAAAACCGTCTTGAAAGTATCATGAAGGATGGTTTAAGAAACGAATTTAGTACGCGTACTATTCAAGAAGCTATAACAGGTGAGCGTGGTGAGATTATGATCGCTCTACGCGATAAAGCAGAATCTTCAGCCAAAGAGCTTGGTATTAAAATAGTCGATGCTCGCGTTAGTCAAATTGACTTCCCTGAATCAGTAAGTGAATCCGTCTATGAAAGAATGCGTTCAGAACGTCAACGTGTTGCACAGGACTTTCGCTCACGTGGTCAAGCACAAGGTGAGAGAATTCGTGCGATAGCTGACAGAGAAGCTATTATCATTGAAGCCGATGCTTACCGTGATGCAGAAAAAATTCGTGGTGAAGGTGATGCAAAATCTGCAGAAGTTTATGCAAGTGCTTATAAAGAAAATGCGGAATTTTATGACTTTTATCGGAGTTTAGGTGCTTATAGAAAATCATTAGGAAAAGGTGGTGATATAATGGTGATTGAGCCTGATGCTGAGTTCTTCCGTCACTTTAAAGGTAAGAAAGCGTCTGTTGCACCCGCTATTCCAGCTAGAACGAGTGATTTTTAGTCTTTAATACTATTTAGCTAAGAGAATAAACAAACCCTTCATGAATTGGCACGATCTACTTACTGCAGTTGCATTACTGCTAATTCTTGAAGGGCTCTTGCCTTTTGCTAGTCCTGAAGCCATTAAAAAAGTCTATAAAACAATGGTAGAAACGCCTGAAAGTTCCTTGCGTATGATGGGTTTGGCAAGTATCGTAGCAGGTCTTGTTTTACTTTATATTGTATAGAATCACTTTTACAACCTCACATTATAACCTTTACCTATATGAAAGTTTTTAGTAAAAGCGTATGCATCAGGAATTGTGCGCAATGAATACATGGTTACTCCCTGATGGAATCAATGAATCCCTACCCGATGAAGCTGAAAAGCTAGAAGCATTACGCCGTCATTTAGTTGACCTCTATGCGACTTGGGGATACCGCCTTGTAATGCCACCTTTAGTGGAGTACATGGAATCATTACGTGCAGGTATGGGTACGCAATTAGATTTACAAACCTTTAAAATCACCGACCAACTCAATGGACGTATGATGGGTATTCGTGCCGACATCACACCTCAGGTTGCACGTATTGATGCACACCGCTTATCAAAAGGCGATAGAAAAGCTTCGGTAAATCGTCTTTGCTATATGGGTACGGTTTTACGCACACGTTCTGAAGAACAAGGTGGATCACGCTCACCGGTACAAGTGGGCGCAGAACTTTTTGGACACGCAGGCATTGAAAGTGATTTTGAAATAATTTCATTAATGCTAGAAACCTTAGACAGTCTTGATATTAATGATTGTGTACTTGATCTTGGGCATGTCGGAATAGCCACAGGAATTGCCGATCATATACAACTCGATATAAGCCAAAGAGAAACCTATTTTGACATGTTATCACGCAAGTCAATTCCGGAAATTGAGAAGTGGGTATCAGAACAAGATTTCTCACAATCAAATGCTACACTACTGACAGAACTACCTCTGTTAAGCGGTTCACTTAGTATCATCAAAATAGCTAAGAACACTCTTAAGAATGCAGATAAATCGGTATTAGATGCTTTGGATCACTTGCAGGCTATTGGTGATTTACTCGGCGCTTATTTCCCTGATTTACAGCTTCATATTGATCTTGCAGAAATGCGAGGTTATGCCTACCACACGGGGATTATGTATACTGTTTATCAAAGCGGCAGCAGTAAATCAATTGCTCAAGGTGGGCGATATGATGGAGTTGGTGAGGCTTTTGGTAATAGTCGACCTGCCATTGGCTTTAGTACAGACTTACGGACACTAGCAAATCTGTCTTTTGAAACCACAGAACTGATAAACTCATTGGGTGCTAATGGTATTCTTGCACCTAATACCTTGGATAAAGAGATGGATGCGCGTATCAATGAACTTCGTGCGCAAGGCGAACAAGTGGTTCGTCAGTTACAGCAAACAACCGCAATAAGTAACGAACAGTTGGAAGAATATGGTTGTAATCGTTTTTTAGAAAAGCAGGACGACGTTTGGGTTGTCACAAAAATTTAGTTTAAGCACTATTTTAAGCACTATAAAGGAATTAAGAAGATGGGAAAGAGTGTAGTCGTATTAGGGACTCAATGGGGTGATGAAGGTAAAGGCAAAGTAGTAGACCTTCTCACCGAGGAGGCATCCGCAGTTGTACGCTTTCAAGGTGGTCATAACGCCGGTCACACCTTAGTGATTGACGGCAAAAAAACCGTTCTACATTTGATTCCATCTGGTGTATTACGTGAAGGTGTTGATTGTATTATTGGTAACGGTGTAGTACTTGCCCCTGATGCACTCCTTGAAGAGTTAGAAATGCTTGAGAAAGAGGGCGTACCTGCGTCTGATCGTTTAAAGCTATCTGAGGCTTGTCAGCTTATTCTTCCTTATCACGTAGCACTCGATATGGCACGTGAGGTGGCACGTGGCAATAAAGCCATTGGTACAACAGGTCGTGGTATTGGCCCCGCGTACGAAGATAAAATTTCGCGCCGTGGTTTACGTCTTGGTGACCTCTTAAATACAGAACGCTTCACTGAAAAGCTTAAAGAAGTGATGGAATATCATAACTACATGCTTAAAAACTACTTTAAGGCTGAAGAAGTCAGTTATGAAAAAGTTTTAGAAGAAAGCCTCATCATGGCAGAAAAACTTCGCCCGATGATTATTGATGTACCTAACACGCTACATAAACTACGAAAAGCAGGAAAAAATATCATGTTTGAAGGCGCGCAAGGCACCTTACTTGATATTGACCACGGTACTTACCCTTACGTTACCTCATCCAATACCACAGCAGGTGGTGCATGTACGGGTACTGGGGTGGGTCCAAACAATTTAGATTACATTTTAGGCATCACCAAAGCTTACACAACTCGTGTAGGCTCAGGGCCATTTCCTACAGAATTATTTGATGATGTCGGTGCTCATATTGCTGAAGTAGGACATGAACAAGGTGCAACCACCGGGCGTGACAGGCGTTGTGGCTGGTTAGATGCCGTTGCGCTACGTCGTTCGATGCAAATCAATAGCATTACAGGTATTTGTGTGACAAAACTGGATGTTTTGGATCAGGTAGAAACGATTAAAATTTGTATAGCCTACGAACTTGATGGTGAAAGAATGGAAGTTCCACCCATTAACACCACAGATTTTGCACGTTGTACGCCTATTTATGAAGAACACGAAGGTTGGATGACAAAGACTTATGGCATCACCAACTATGATGACCTGCCAGAAAAAGCCAAAGCTTACTTAAAGCGCATGGAAGAATTATTGGAAACACCGGCGGATATTATTTCGACAGGGCCAGATCGTGACCACACAATGATTATTAGAAACCCCTACGACATTTAACAATTATCACTTTATTAGAAGTGTTCATCATGTTTAGATGAAGGCGTTAAGTAATTGTTTTATATAGTAATAGCTTTGCATGATTCGGATGACGAGTAAAAATGGCTGAAATTCCACTGGTTTTTCTTTCGTCACCGAGTCGTGCAAAGTTTTGATAGTGAAATATTTATGCGCTTAGATAAGTTTATTGCAAACTCAACAGTTTTTACTCGCTCACGGACTAAATCAATTATTCGTGGTGGAAAAATAAAAGTTGATGGCGAAGTTGCAAAAAAGGCCGGCCAGCAAGTTAATGATGATTCAGTCGTTGAGTATATGGGTGTAGCTATCAGCAAAGCACAGCCCCGTTACATCATGTTTAATAAGCCCACAGGTGTCGTTTGTGCGAACAAAGACAAAGATCATGCAACCGTTTTTGATTCTCTTCTTGTTCCGAGAGTTGAAACATTACACATTGCTGGGCGGTTAGATATTGATACCACTGGCTTAGTATTAATCACAGACGATGGTCAATGGTTGCATCAAATTACATCACCTAAACATGCACATAAAAAAACCTACTTAGTAGATTTAGATGCTGCAATTACGGATAACCAAATTAGAATTCTTAGTGAAGGCGTTCAGCTTAAAAAAGAAAAAACCCGTTCTTTACCTGCTGAAATAGAAGTTATAAATAGTCAAAAAATTCGTATGACCATTTCAGAAGGAAAATACCATCAAGTGAAACGAATGATGGCAGCTGTAGGCAATCACGTAACAAAACTACACCGAGAACAAATTGCTCAGATTAAATTAGATGCTAAGCTGATAGAAGGTCAATGGCGTGAATTGACTAAAAGTGAAGTTGATTTAGGATAATGTAATTACTTATACGAAAGGAAAGTGCTATGAAATTCATTTATTGGCCTGTTATTGTATTATTTTTAAGTGCTTGTAATAGTGAATCTAAAAGTGACACAGGCAGTAGTGCAAATAGCAATGTAAACACACAAAATGCAGTTGCGGATATTACAGCAGTAGAAGTAAAAGGAAATGAAGATAACTATACTTTCTCTGTTACCTTAAAAAGTGATGATAAAGGCTGTGATCAATATGCCAATTGGTGGGAAGTTTTAAACGCTGATGGTAATCTTGTTTACAGACGCGTACTTGGTCATTCACATACTAGTGAACAGCCGTTCACCCGCAGTGGTGGCACAGTTAATATTAAAGCGAGTAGTATGGTATTTATTCGTGCCCATATGCATCCCCAAGGTTATAGCGGGGATGTTTTTAAGGGAAGTGTTGAAAACGGTTTTGCGAAATTAAAAACGGCTCCATCCTTTTCTACTGCTATTGAAACAGAAGCGCCTTTGCCTAGTGGTTGTGCTTTTTAGTTA
>JAZGFW010000107.1:0-2618 GCA_036479895.1 Cocleimonas sp.
CATCCAAAAAATGGACGATGCCGATACAAAACTGGAAACTCGCAATGAATCGCTTTATGATTGAATTTGAAGAGCAATTAACTCCGTATCTTTAATGGGTAGTTACACAGAATTATTTACAGGCTCCCTGGAACCCTCATTCGTGTTCCTACATAATAATAATATCTAAACATATGGTTTATCTTGCAAGATAAACCATTACAAAGAGTTAGTTTCAGTAGCTGGCCTTTTTAATTCTTCTAAAGACCAACGAGGCTTTGGTTGAATAATCGCCTCTTCCGTTTGCCCCGCCTGTAAGCGAATCGCACCTGCATAAGCAATCATTGCACCGTTATCGGTACAAAATTGCATTCGAGGGAAGAATACATCCACATCCAGTTCTGCTAGTTTTTCTCTAAGACGTTTATTAGCGCCTACACCACCTGCTATAACCAACCTTTGCCTAATACCTTCTACGGCAATACTTTCTAAGGCACGACGTGATTTTATAAACAAGGTATCCACTACGGCTTCTTGAAAAGCATGTGCGATATTGGCTTTATCTTGCTGTGTTTGTGTTGATTTATTCCATGTAGTTAGAGCAAAGGTTTTTAAACCACTGTAACTAAAATCAAGCCCGCCTTGGCGAATCATTGGGCGGGGAAATGTATAAACATCTGCCTCACCTTGCTCTGCTAACTCAGCAAGAATAGGTCCACCTGGGTAACCTAAACCCAACATTTTTGCGGTTTTATCAAAAGCTTCTCCTACGGCATCATCTAGGGACTCACCCATAATGCGATAATCACCAATGGCTTGCACATCGACCAACATCGTATGTCCTCCAGAAACTAACAAAGCAATAAAGGGAAATTCAGGCGGGTTTTCCTCTAACATCGGCGCAAGCAAGTGTCCTTCCATATGATGCACTGCTACCGCAGGAATTTTTAAGCCCCATGCTAAAGATCGCCCTACCGAAGCACCGACCATTAATGCTCCAATCAAGCCTGGCCCACTGGTGTAAGCGATACCATCAAGGTCAGATAGGTCTAACTTTGCTTGTTGTAACGTCTCTTTGATTAAAGGGGTAATTTTACGAATGTGGTCGCGTGATGCCAGTTCTGGTACAACGCCACCGTATTCGGCATGTAGCGCCACTTGTGAGTACAGTTTGTCTGCTAGTAACTGCTGAGTTGTGGTGTCATATATAGCGATACCTGTTTCATCACAAGATGATTCTATACCGAGAACCTTCATACTAAAGTACCTATAATGTTTATGTTTGAATCAGGCTTCACATCTGCAGTATTAGGCAAGCTGTCAATGACCTCTTTGTAGGTTTTACTCGTTTTTAACAGACTAATAACCTCAGGTAAAGGTTCGGCGCACACGTCAAAATAATCCACTTCTTCTTTTAAATTTATGGGGAAAGCAAGTTGCTCTATAGGCGGGCAAAACTGAGCGTTAATCGTTGAGTTATTACCGCGTGCATCAATTCGATACCATGTGTTTAACTCTTTTAAAAAAACAGCATTTAAACCATGTAAACAGTATGGCGCACCGATCTCATCCATACTAAGGCATTGATAACAAAACCCTGTGGGAATATCGTTTGCACGCAATAATCCCGCCAGCAGATGACTTTTAGCAAAGCAAAAACCTGTTTTGTGTTTAAGCACATCAGATGCTTTATAGGTGATAGGGTTTAACTTAAATTCACCACTGTGTTTTATATTATCGCGCACCCACTCAAAACAGTTTTTGGCTGTTTGTATTTCTGTTTCAGCCTGTAAAGACTTTGCCAGCTTTGTTATGGCTGGGTTATTATAGTCAATGATTTCAGTGGGTTTTAGAAAGGCTTGCATAGCGGTATTATCTACAGATTATGAGGGTTTGAACAGATTAAAACACAATGAATATTCTAATTGTTACAGCGCACCCACTCAATGACAGTCTTTGTAAATTGTTATCAAAACACGTTAGTGACAGACTAAAAGACGAGGGTCACACCGTCATCATTGAAGATCTCTACACGCAGGACTTTAACCCTGTATTAACCATCATTGAGAGAAAGTCTTACTATTCAAATAGTTATGATTTATCCGGCGTTTCAGAACAAGCGAGAAGACTAAAAGAAGCTGATGCGCTAGTCTTGTTATTTCCCACATGGTGGTTTGGTTTTCCTGCAATATTAAAAGGTTGGTTTGATCGAGTGTGGGGACCAGGTGTTGCTTATAATCACGCAAGCGACTTAGGAGCCATTAAACCTCTTTTAGATAACTTACAGAACGTTCTAGTCATCACAACCTTAGGTTCTCCTTGGTGGGTGGATCGGTTAGTTTTGAGACAACCTTTAAAGCGTATCGTTAAAGTGGCTTTACTTGCTACTTGTGCTAAAAACAGCAAGCTCAAGTTTATATCGTTGTACAACAGTGAAAAATTAAATCCAAATAAAATATCTTCGTTTAAAGATAAAATTGATAAAGCTTTGATTAATTGGAAATAAGTAGTAATTAAATTTACAACAACACCACATCAAACTGTTCTTGCGTATACAAAGTCTCAGCCTGAAAACGAATAGGCACGCCGATAAACTCCTGTAATTCGGCAAGGCTGTCTGACTCTTCATCCAACAATAA
>JAZGFW010000108.1:0-3412 GCA_036479895.1 Cocleimonas sp.
TTACGGGTTTCTTTGCTTTTTTATCAGCTGCGCTAACGCTAGCAGAAAAACCGAGTGCTCCAACGATTGCCAATGCAGATACTGCTGTTGACACGATGCGAAAAGTTCCTCGCATATTAACCTCCTAAATAAGTTTGCTTAATAAACAGATGTTATTACTTTTTATAGATAAAGTTCGGGTAAACCCTACCGTAAATTAATCTGGGAGCTCAGCATACCCCAAAAAAAATAAGCATGCAAAAATACTTATAAATCAAAGGCATATAAGAATATCAGTACATTTTAATATTCAAACAAGGTCATTTTTTAACGAGTTCTACTGATAACTGACAAGTATTTGTAGACTAATGGTACTAATTTTTTGAAAAGAATAGACTAAAGCTTTTTAAAGGTATTTATTAATAATAAATCTCGCTTCATTTCACGTACTTCGTGGCTATCACGAGAAAGCTTAATGGCTTTTTTGATCTGTACTATTGCAACCTCATAGTTTGCAATACGAAGATTTCGTTGTGCTGATGCATAATAAGCTTGAGAGGGCTGCTTAGCCCGCTGAGCAATATTCTGTTTAACTTCAAAAAACTCTAGGCTGGTTTGTTCAGACGTTGTAACTTTCTTTAATAGTTTCCAAGCCTCTTGATACTTTCCTAAAGCCGCATAAGTTTGTGCGAGAGAAAGTGCTAGAGGCTCATTATTAGGGTATAGGCGATATAGTGGCAGTAAAATGGCAAGAGACTTTTTATATTGCTTGGTTTTATTGAATAACAGCGCAGCCATTACGTTTTCTGGAACATGATTGCCTTTTAAATTTGCTATCCTTAATGCTTCTATGAAACTTTTACGTTGAAATAACTTTTGTGCTTTCGAATAGTTTTTAATATAGGTAGGTACCCTGTTGGGTGCGGATAGTAAGGTGTTCGTGTTTGCTCTAATTTTCTCTCGCATAAACAAATAATGTTTACTTTCCTTGCCTCTGAATTGCCCTAGTTTTTTTGCCCTAGCAAGGGTGTCAGTAACGCGACGATGCGTTAAAGGGTGGTTTTGTAAAAACTCTCTAATTTCTGCATTTTCAGTGTCGGCAAATTGTTCTAATTTTTGTAAGATTGATGGCATAGCGTTAGGGTTAAACCCTGCTCTTGTCAAAATGCGTAAGCCTTCTCTATCAGCTTCTGACTCAGCTTCACGACCAAAAGATAGTTGTTTATGTGCCATAGTCGCCATGACAGTATTTATAATTGCTTGTCCTGCATGGGAGTCTTGGCTGCTTGCAACCATTCCAGCAATAAGTGCCGCATTCGTACCCAATTTATTTGCTTTCGCTTTGTCGCGCATACGAGAAATATGACGTTGCGTTATATGAGCAATTTCATGTGCAATAACGGCAGCAATTTCGCTTTCTGAATCACTTTTCAATATCAAGCCAGCGTTCACTACAATCACACCACCCTCAGTAGCAAAGGCATTTATTGATGTATCTTTTGACACTAAAAAATAAAATGGACTGGTTGATTGTAGCGCCCTTGAAACCAGCTTATTGCCAATTGAGCGTATCCAAAGGTTAACTTCAGGGTCTTCAATAATTTGTCCTGTGCGCCTAAATTTTCTTAATGTTCTTAGCCCATGTTTACGTGCTTCTAATGTGGATGAAAATTGACCCGATGTTCCACTTATTTGTATCTGAGAGGAATTTGAGCGAGGCAATTTTAGGTTTAGCTCTGCAATAGCAGTAAAAGTAGGAAATAAAATGCTGAAGAATAAGAAGAGGTGAGGTATTTTTATCATAAATATTTGAGTTTTTTACCTAGACTTAGTTCATTCTTTTTCTTATAAAAATTGTGAATTATCATTGATACCGCTAGGAATAATTATCTTGACTAATTCACTCGGGAAATATAATATAAGTTTATTAGAATTTACTTATAAAGGTCGTTGTTAAATGTTTGGTGTTAAAGAAATTGATGCAACTGCGCTAAAAGAAATGATGGATAGCGATGACAATATCCAACTACTTGATGTTCGCTCACAAGCAGAGTTTGCGCAAGGAATTATTGAAGGTGGGGAGTTCGTGCCGCTGCATACTATTCCTTTAAAGGTGAATGACTTATCAAAAGATAAAAAGATTGTTATCTACTGTCGAAGTGGTGCGCGTTCTGCTCAAGCATGTATGTTCCTTTCTCAAAATACTGATATTGAAGCATTTAACCTGCGTGGTGGTATTATTTCATGGCATCAATCAGGTTTTGATGTTGTGCGACCAAGCGAGATGCAAGCACAAGGTTAATGAAAAGATTCAAAAATCTCTCGTACGAGATTTGATAAAAAAGGCTGGTAGTTTATTCTTCCAGCCTTTTTTATTGTAGCAAATGAAAGGCAGAGATAACCTCAGAATGATTCTGTGACCATTGATGAAATACTAACAAATAACGTGGCTGGATAATTAGGGTTCAATACTGCACATTTGAGAACAAAACCGTTTCACTTTTAGGTTAATCGGTTTTGTTGGCTGTTCTGTGAATCAAAGAGTTGTACTATCGGCGTGTTCCTATCTGGGGATTGGGGAATAATGCATATTCCCATTCTATCTCGCCTCTGGTAAAGTACGGCGCAATTAATTGATTGCAGTTCCAAGACATCTTTCTGATTTTTATAACTGCTAGAAAAGGGGATAAATTCAATGCCAATTAAGTTAGGTATTCCACGAGAGACTGCACGAGGCGAACGTCGTGTTGCAATAGATGCAATGGTTATTTCTCGCTTGTCAAAGCTCGGTGTAGAAATTTTTGTTGAGCAAGGTGCAGGTAAGTCTGCATTAATTTCAGATGCGCAGTTTGAAGGCGCAACAATGGTTGCCAACGCAAAAGAGTTATCTGAAAAGTCTGACATTATTTGGCGTGTTCAAGCACCTACAGCTGATGAAGTTAGCATGATGCGTGAAGGTAGTGTGCTGATTGGTACGTTGATGGCGCATAATAATATTGCCATGCTAAAAGCTCTGGAAGATAAAAAAATCACCAGCTTTGCTATGGAGTTAGTCCCGCGTATTTCTCGTGCGCAGTCGATGGATGTGTTGTCATCTCAAGCGGCGATTGCGGGTTATAAAGCAGCGATTATGGGTGCGGATATTGCACCGCGCTTCTTCCCTATGTTGACTACAGCAGCAGGCACAATTCGTCCTTCTAAAGTAATCGTTATCGGTGTGGGTGTTGCAGGTTTGCAAGCAATTGCTACCGCTAAACGTTTGGGTGCAGTGGTTGAGGCTTATGATGTTCGACCAGAAACTGCTGAGCAAATTGAGTCTCTTGGTGCAAAAGCGATAGAACTTTCAATATCAGCTACAGGCGAAGGCGGATATGCGCGTGAGTTAAGCGCCGAAGAACGTGAACAGCAACAACAAGAGCTAGCAGAATATATT
>JAZGFW010000109.1:0-3600 GCA_036479895.1 Cocleimonas sp.
GAAAGATCAATTTGTTGTTTGCGGGGAATAGTCATGGTGAGATCATGCGCTATTGCGTGAAAAAGTGGCTAAAACGAGAGACAAGCGGTTGGGTTTATCTGATGAAATTATGGATGTCCTTTATTTCTGATGTCAAATGTTAGTGTATTAGACATTTTTTTATTTTTATTAGGAGATTGTTTTTGTGCTTTTTTTGTTGCGGAATCTGCTTTTTTAAGATTAATCAAAATTTCAGAATAAATGTCATTAAAGAGGATTGTATTGAGAGATTTGCTAGTACCTACCCAATACTTAGACACCATAGTTCTATTGTGTAAAGATAGCTCTGGAGCAACCAAGTTTACACTTGAGAAATACAAACCTGTGTCTTTTGCATAAACTAAATGAACATTAAGAACCCCTAGACTAAGCAAATCTTTAAAGCTTTTAGGTTGTTTATCATTAGGTTTTGCCAGTACATAATTTAAGCTATTACTTGCGCGGGGCAGAAGTTTTATTGCAGTACTTTGATTTTTAAAGTCATTCCTTATTTTTTTATAAAAAGTGGACTTAATATTATTTATTTTTTCTATGGTTTCTTTATCCGATGGCTCAACCGTAATTTTTAAATCTAAGTAAACTTTTTTTATCAGTTTTTCAGATACAAGGGTCATTAAATCTGAATTACTTTTTCTATTAAGAAATGCGCCTGGTTCAATATTGAACTCCGTACCACTAACCTTTTTAATGTCTTTAAAATCGTAATTTTTGTTAATTACAATATCTTGAGCTGTATTATCCGCCCAAAGAAATGAATTTAAAAAAATAGTAATTATAAAAAGTATTTTTTTCATGTTGAATTACCTTAAAAAATGAATTCTACGAGGAGTGGTTTAGCTTAATACTTGCACTTTATGCCTTTGCGTCGCAGACACATAACGCCCGCTTAAGTTGTCGGGCGGTTTAACATAACTGAACTTAATCATACGATAAAGTTAAACAAAATTACAGAGTGATGAGAAGCCCCGATTTAGCCCGTCAAATTAAAGCGCTTGTTAGGCTTTTATTTCTTTTTTGGCTGGGTTTTTTCACTTTCTATAGGCATAACACTACCCACATAAGTAAAAGATGTTGTGCCCCTCCCTAGCAAAGCAGAAACAGAAACATCTGATAGCATTATTATTGATTCATCACGTTTTTGTAGTTCCACTTCTTTACCAAATCTTGAAATGATTGCTTCACCATCTAAAAAAGAACCTTCAGTATAAAGTCTGTATGTTTCTCTATCATCATTATTAATTTTAATTTTAATTTGCATTCCACTTGGACTAATCCCACCACTACCCATAAATTCACTTCGAAGTGAATTATCTAAAGTGGATAATAGTTCAAGGTTCATTGTTAAAAATATCTCCGTTCTATTATCCTCTTTCTTACTCAATTGAACGGAAACGCCTCCTTTATAATTATCATTAACTTTACTGCCTGATATTAATAAAACTGGCAAATCAAAAACAGCATAATAATAAGTATCACTTCCTTCTTTGATACATTGGGTTTTCTCTAATTTCATAAAAAATGCTGAGATTATTTTAGTAATACTTTCTTCTTTTTTTCTACAGGATTGATCTGTTAGCATTTCTAACTTAATTGTTGCTGATGATTTCAAAGGTTTTTTGTTTGAAATTACTTCCGTAATATCTCGAACATATAATGTTGAGGTGATTTCTTGTTTGCAACCAGCTAATAAAATAGTTGCAATCAAAATATGAAACACTATTTTTTTCATTTTATGATTTAGCTAAAGTATTTTTATTAGATGATAGAATAAATCCTACACCTGACAATATTGCGACAGCAGATGTTAAAAAAGCAATTATTCCAATATCACCGAATGCCATTCCTCCAATTGTTGCACCAATTAACCCTAATATAATTAAAAGTATTCCTATGATTTTCATACGCTAATCTCCATTTAGTTTATATTATTAAAAATAATTATGGCTCGAATAATGCAGGTTTAATTGGTATTTGTCTATAGCCTAGACATAATGACTCCCCAAGGCGCTAGCCTCCAATATCGTGGGTTAGCCAGAAGCCAGTGCCATAATTAGTGTTTTACACAACTAAAGCTTGGAGGCTAGCATGAACAAACATAACATACTTTTCATTGGATTAGACACACATAAGGTTTTTAGCGAAGTGGCGTATATCGAAGATCAACGAGGTGCAAAACCAGTTCATCACGGGAAAATACCCTCAACTAAAACGGCTATCAAAAAGCTCGTTCGTCAGTTTGAATCTAAATACCCCAAAGCAACGCTACATTTTGTCTATGAGGCAGGCCCTTGCGGTTACTGGATGTATCGCCTAATTACCAGCCTAGGACAGTGCTGTTACGTAGTGGCACCTTCACTCATTCCTAAGAAGCCAGGCGATAAAATCAAGACAGACAAACGCGATGCCTTACGTTTAGCAAAGTTACTTAAAACAGAAGACTTAACCCCAATTTATGTCCCTGAACCCGAAGATGAATCGATTCGTGACCTATCCCGTGCACGGGAAACCGCGATGAAAGACTTAAACGATGCACGCTTTCAACTCAAAGCCATGTTGCTTCGCAATAACATCAACTACCAAGGAATCGCCAACTGGTCAAAAAAGCATTTACGCTGGTTGAGTGAACTGGTGTTACCCCATCCAGCACAACAGATTGTTTTGCAAGAATACCTACAAACCGTAAATGAACGTATAGCAAGACTAGAACGCTTGGTAAATGAGCTACAACATCAAGTACATCACTGGCGTTATTATCCCGTAGTCAAAGCCTTACAGGCGATGCGCGGTGTTCGTCTCATTGTCGCTGCAGGCATAATAGCTGAGCTAGGTGATTTAACCCGCTTTGATCATCCGCGCAAACTGATGAGTTTCTTAGGCCTTGTACCTAGCGAGCATTCCAGTGGAGGAAAACGCCATCTTGGTGCCATAACCAAATGCGGTAACTCAAGAGCAAGGCGTTTATTAATCGAAGGCGCACACAGCTACCGTTACACCGCCAACATCTCCGAGGAATTACAAAAACGACAAGAAGGTTTACCCAAAGACATCGTTGATATCGCTTGGAAAGCGCAACTACGCTTATGCCGACGTTATCAACGACTCATGCAAAGAGGAAAACACTACAACTTAGTGATCGCGGCGATAGCCCGTGAAATGATTGCGTATATCTGGGCAATCGCTAAAGAAGTTGTGTTAACCCCCGTAGATCCTAAATTAAGGCTTTCACGGGTACCTGCATAGCATGAGACACTTATATGAGTTAATGCATTGGATCAAGCAGCGGATGTGGCACAACCCCCGACGGCGTTAGGATGGCAAGGCGATCACGATTGCCTTGACCCACGAGCATAGACAGAGGATAGGTGCCACGGCGGAACAAGTAAGGTCAGCTCTGCTCATTGAGAGATGAGTAACCTACGGATACCAGCAAGTCAACCGACGAAAGTACTTCGCTTCATCTGATGCATTAACTCATTCTTTTTTAACACGAATGGCAAAGGCTTAAAGAAATAGGCAGGATATTTATTGGTTTTTATTGACAGGGGGAGTCATACCAACGCC
>JAZGFW010000110.1:0-8487 GCA_036479895.1 Cocleimonas sp.
ACAGGTTTGCCCTTACAAATGATTGAAATTCATGAGCCTATGCGTTTGCAGTTAATGGTAGAGGCAAAGACCGAAACTTTGACCAAGATTTATCAAAATCAACCATCTATACAAGAGTTGGTAGGAAATGGTTGGGTATTGTTGTCAGCAAAAGATCCTGATTCCGAAAAAATACACACCTTTAATCCTGAGAAGGGCTGGGAATTATGGGAGGATGGTTTTGCTAGCATGCCGAGTGGTGGGAATAACAATGAGCAAAATGAAAATAAAGTCGTGACAATCAATAAATCACAAGATTGGTACAGCGAGAGCTATGATCATTTGCCCGCTGCTTTAATTGAAACTGTAAATACGCGTACACGTTAAACTATGAATATGCTTACGATACTTCTGGGATTGATTCCTCTTCTACCATTAGTAGCAGCACTTTGGATTGCACTGGGTTTTATTTTCTCATTTAATCGTGGTGAGTCAGGAGAAAAACAAACATCATTGGTAGCTGTTGGGGCAATTAGCGTATCATTTATACTGGTTTTAGCGCTTGATGTTTATACTTTCATCAACGGTTTTCCTAGTCAGACGATTACTCTAGGTGAGTGGCTTTCTTCTGGTGAATACCATATTAATATTAGCTTTTTAGTTGATTATAAAAGCCTTGTCATGGCAACGTTGGTTGGCTTTATAACGCTGATAGTTACGCGTTTTTCGGTGAATTATTTGCACCGAGAAGCTGGCTTCCAACGCTTTTTCATGATGCTTTCGGTATTCAATGCGGCCATGTTTTTAATTGCACTTTCGGGCAATGCTATTTTGACCTTTATCGGCTGGGAGATGGCAGGGGTTAGTTCTTATTTATTAATTGCCTACTCATGGCATCGTGATGTGGCAACGACTAATGCAACCCGTGCTTTTGTCACGAATCGAATTGGCGATGCCGGTTTTATTATGGCAATCGCTTTTTCTTTCTTTTGGTTGGGAACAGTTGACTGGGTTGCTATGTCAACCATGATTACCTCAAAAATTCATATTGGTATTATTCTCTTTGGTTTTATGGTCGCTGCTTTTGCTAAGTCTGCGCAGTTTCCTTTTTCAGCTTGGATTACACGGGCGCTTGAAGGTCCGACGCCATCCAGTGCTGTGTTTTATGGCTCATTGATGGTACACGCGGGTGTTTACCTTTTAATTCGTGCAGAGCCGTTATTGGAGCAAGTTCCCGCATTAATGGTGTTAATCATATTAGTGGGTTTGATTACGGTGGTGTATGCATCCATCGTGGGTTTGGTGCAAACTGATGTTAAATCCTCTTTCATGTTTTCAACATTAGGTCAGGTAGGTTTGATGATGATTTGGATCGGCTTAGGTTGGTTTGAATTGGCTCTAGGGCATATTGTGGTTCATGCGATTTGGCGTGCTTATCAATTCTTACACGCTCCTTCCTTTCTGCAGCAAGTAACCACACCAGCACCACCTGTACCACAATGGTTGAACCGAAAAAACTGGCTGTATACTGCGGCGCTACAACGCTTTTGGTTAGATGGTATTGCAGATTGGATGTTGACTAAACCAACGCGCGCCTTAGCAAATGAAGTACAAATATTTGATGAACAGGTAGTGGATCGTATTACCGGTATTCCTTCACATTCTAATATGCTGAGTACCTTATCTCATTGGGAGGCACAACAACAAGGCAAGTTTACGATCAGTGATGAGGTAGGAAAGGGGCGTGGGATGTTCGGTAAAATACTCGAAATGTTTGCCAGTTCTTTACAATTTGTAGAAGAGCGCTTGATTTTAAAAGGCAGTGGGGAAGGCTTGATGAAGGCTGTGAATTTTTTGGGTAACTACTTGGAAATCGTTGATAAGTTACTCACCCAACCCCGTTATGTGCTGGTATTAATTATGGCAACGTTCGTCGTTGTTCTGTAAGGGTTTGTTATAATGGAATTTTTAGAAACACATTCATCCTTTCCCATCTTAGAAATCATGCAGTTATTTCCTTTAGTAGCGGCTGTTATTTTATGGAAGCTGCGAGGTTTACCCGCAGCATTATTTGCTATTGTGTTGTCAGCCATTGAGTTGATGTTAGCAATTTATTTGTACCATATCTTTGATATGAATATCGGCTCAGCTGATGCAGTCACCATGCAGTTTGCTAACAAGGCTAGTTTGTTAGGCTTGCCATATCATGCGGCTGTTGATGGTATTGGTATTTTATTTATATTGCTTACTGCATTATTGGGTTTGCTATCCGTTTTATTCGTGATTTTTAGGGGTTTACACAGTACTTCAGTACTTGCCGTTATCACTTTTATTCAAGCCGTTTTGATGAGCCAATTTATGACGGTTGATCTTTTGTGGTTTGTGATAATGTCGGTCTTTGAGATTATTGCAGTTGGTGTTTTACTGTATCGTTGGGCAACCTACATTGACCCAGAACCAATGATTTTTAGCTATGCCAAGTTCATGACAATTAGTATTATCCTCATGATTATTGGGACGTTTATGTTGGGCTGGAATTTTTCGGCACATCAACTAAACGGTGTAGAGGCAAGTCAATGGTCGTTTGACTTGTACGACTTAGCAATAACACCTGTAGAGCCCGCCATCGGTACCTTCATTTTCTTTACGCTGTTTTATGGTTTTGGTATACGTATTCCTGTATTTCCTTTACATGGCTGGTTGCCTACCGCGATGCAGCACGGTAATGTTTCTGTTGCACCTGTTTTATTACTGGGCTTAAAGGTTGGTATCTTTGGTTTGTTACGCTTTGTGTTTCCTATATTGCCCGATGCAGTAAACAACTGGCATCAAATTATTGTTGTATTTGCGATGGTTGGTATTTTTTATGCTGCTGTTTTAGCCATGCGTCAAAAGAATCTACGACGATTAATGGCGTATGGTGTGATTAGTCACACAGGGCTTTTAATTATTGGTTTGTTTACCTTGAGCCGAAATGGTTTTGAAGGCGGTATCATGTTGGCGATTAATTTTGGCTTAGCGATTTCTGCTTTAATGTTTATGACGGGATTAATTTGGGAACGTACTAACACTGCTGTCATGTCACGTTTAGGGGGCTTGTTTGAGTTTCTACCTTTGGCAGGAATTGCCTTTTTAATTGCGGGTTTAGCTATTGTTGGTATGCCAGGTACACCAGGGTTTGATGCAGTGCATTTTGTTTTAGAAGCATCCATAGCAGAATTTGGTGCATTGATTACTATTGCAGCGGCATTAGGTAACGTAACAGCAGCAGGTTTCCTATTGTTTGCTTTTCAAAAAGCATTTTTAACCGAGCCTAATTGTAATACTAGAAAATGGAATAAGAAACCAGCAAGACTTACCGAGCAAGTTATAACAATATCGGTGATTATTGTTATTTTGGGTATGGGGTTTTTCTCAGACCTCTGGCTGGATTTATTTGATCACGCGCTTGATGGTTTAAGTGCCCTATACGGTAACCGAGGAGGGCACTAATATGAGTAATTATCTATACTCAGTAATTCATACAGCTGACATCCCTTGGCTAAGTATTCTTTTACTCATCCTACCAATAGGTGCTGGACTCATAATCTTTGCACCAGAAACCAAAGCACGCTTAGTTGCATTAGTAACACATATTGTGGTGTTAACGATCAGCATAGTTATTGTCTTTAATTTTGATGCGAACCTTTCTGGTTTTCAGCTGGTAGAAAAATACCCGTGGATTAGCTCACTCAATATTCATTATTTTATGGGTGTTGATGGTATATCAATATTGTTTCTACCAGCCACAGCATTGTTATTTATGATGGTAACTTTGTCATCATGGAATAATATCCAAACCTTACGCCGTACTTATTTTGCCTTAATACTGATTCTAGAGTTTGCGATTTTGGGCGTGTTTAGTGCGATTGATACCGTTTTGTTTTTATTATTTTGGGAGACAACCTTAATTCCATTGTATTTCTTATTGAGCCTGTGGGGTGTTGGTGCGAACCGTCGTTATGCAGGAATGAAGTATGTCCTGTTTATGATGACAGGTGGCTTACCTATTGCTTTTGCTTTTGTATTACTGGCGATTCAGCCTGATGGCAGTTATATTTTCGATTACACTGAGTTAGTGAAAGTAGCGGGGGATAATCCTTATCAAAGTATAATTTTCTTTTTATTATTGTTTGGATTTGGCATAAAAACACCACTTTTTCCTATGCACACCTGGCTTCCTGTATTGGCTCAAGAAGGTCACCCTGGCACAATTGCAACGGTAGTGGGTTTAAAGTTAGGTGCGTATGGGTTGCTACGTTTTACCGTGCCAATGGCGCCTGATGCGGCGTATACCTTTCAGTGGTTATTAATTGCACTAGGTATTATTGGTGTGATTTATGGTGCAGTAGCGGCTTTAAGTCAAACTAATATCAGACGCATGTTAGCGTTCTCAAGTTTAAGCCATGTCGGCATGGTGGTACTGGGTATTGCTACGTTTAGTATCCAAGGTATTCAGGGTGCAGTGTTTCAGTTATTAAATCTCACGATGGTTGCAGGTGGTTTGTTTTTGCTCACGGGCTTCTTATTACAACGTATCGGTTCGACCGACATTATAAGTTTAGGGGGCGTTGCCAAAACCATGCCGTTGTTGACATCTTTCTTCTTCTTTCTAGGCTTGGCAAATATGGGTGTACCTGGTACAAGCACCTTTCCTGCAGAATTTTTAATTATTATTAGCGCTTTGGATCAATATACAGGCGTTGGCTTAGCCGCGTTGTTTGGTATTATCTTAGGTGCGGCTTATTTCCTCGGTATCTTCCGTAAGGCATTCTTGGGTGAATGTAAAAACGAAATAGTAGCCGATGCGGTTGACCTAAAACCCCGTGAGTTATTCATTGCTTTTGTAATGAGTGCGATTGTACTGATTGTAGGTTTTTATCCGCAAATGATTTTAGGCATGATTGAGAAGGCTAGTATAGGATGGTTGGGTTTGGTTACTCAGCATTAAATACTTATTACTCTGAATTGTTGGGTTGGTACAAAACCTTCTTCTTAACGCTTAGTTATCTCCTTTAGAACGCTCTACTTTCTGTTAAGGCTTAATTAAGCAGTAATCCGTTAGAATGGAGGTCTAAAAATAATAATAAAAAAGGATAAATTATGTATTCAATACTTTTTATACTTGCGGCAATAATTGTGTCGATTCTAATTATTAGTAAAATCGCTAAAATGTTTTTTGAGTATCTCCTTTAGATCGGTATTTTACAAAAGTGGATTATCGGGTCGAGGCTAATAAGCACATATTTCGAGAATAGCTTGCTCTAGAGGTTCGGGAGTAAATGTGGCTATTACTCTGATAATGACTCACCCATCACTACACTTTGATCGATGCTGAGCCCTTGTAACGTGGGTGCACCGTTAGCAAATAATAAAATTACGGTTGATCCCATATTAAAACGTCCCATTTCTTCGCCTTTATCAAGGCTGATTTCTTTTTGATTATAATTCTTTGTCGTGAGTGACTTACCTTTTGGAGGCGTAATAAGCCCTGCCCAAACAGTTTCAATGGCAGCTACATTTATAGCGCCCACCAATACCATTGCCATTGGTCCAAACTCTGTTTCAAAGCTGGCAATGACGCGTTCATTTCGAGCGAAGATCCCTTTGATCGTATTTACAGTATGTTTTGCTACGCTAAATAATCGACCGGGCACATGAGTCTGTTCTATTAATTTTCCTGAGCAGGGCATGTGTATGCGGTGATAGTCTTTGGGTGAGAGATAAACAGTAATAAACTGACCATTCTCGTAAAGCTTACTTTGTTCTTTATTACCACCGAGTAGGGAGTCTAGGGTGTAACTGACTCCTTTTGCTTGTACTAATGATGAGTCAATGATGGAGCCAAATTGACTGATTGTTCCATCAACAGGGCTGACAAGTTTTGAAGGAGCAATGGGTCGTAGCTCAGGCTTTAGCTGTCTTGTGAAAAACGCATTAAATGTTTTGTAATGTGATGGTTCAGGGTGAATAGCATCATTCAAGTTAACGTCAAAAGCTTTACTAAATAGCTCAATACTTTTAGGCACAAACTTGGATTCTATGCGTGTCAGTTTAAAAATAAGCCGAGATACAACATGGTGTGGTAAAAAGTAAAGGGAGCCTGATTTTATGTAATCAGTAAGAGATGCACTCATCTTGATATTCCTGTTCTTTAAGTAGAGAAGTAAATAGGTAATAATACGAGATTAGACAATAATTGACTACTTGCAATGACTATTAAACACGATACAACTGATATTAAAAACAATACAACTAATATTGAAAACACCTTCGAAACTAAAAACCTGATGACTTTATTAGATTTTATGCGCTGGGGGGCGAGCCAGTTTGTTGAGGCGAAGCTAAGTTATTCGCATGGATTATCTTCTCCTTTGGATGAATCCGTTTATTTAGTTTTGAGAACATTACGCCTACCTGTTGATACACCCGATATTTACTGGGGTTCAAAAGTCACAGAGAATGAAAAAAAGTCTATTCTTAACGTACTTAAACAACGTATTGAAGAAAGAATCCCTGCTGCTTATATCATGAAAGAGGGTTGGTTTGCTGGGTTACAATTTTATGTTGATGAACGTGTTTTGATTCCTCGTTCACCGATAGCTGAATTAGTAGAGTCTCAGTTTGAGCCGTGGGTGAATCCCGATGAAGTTGAGACAATTTTAGATTTGTGTACGGGCTGTGGTTGTATTGGTATTGCTTGTGCTTATGCCTTTCCTCAAGCAGATATTGATTTATCAGATATTTCTGAGGATGCTTTAGAGGTGGCTAAACAGAATATTGAAAAACATGATGCAAATAATAGAGTGGTCGCACATCAGTCTGATTTGTTTGAGTTTTTATCAGATGATGTGTTTGTAGGAAAACAATATGACATTATTGTCAGCAATCCACCCTACGTGGATGAAGAGGATATGTCAGGTCTTGCAGATGAATTCCATCATGAGCCTGAATTAGCTTTAAGCTCGGGACAAGATGGGCTGGCATTTACTAGAAAGCTATTAAAGCAGGCCGCGAACTTTTTAACAGAAAGTGGTGTCCTAGTCGTAGAAGTGGGGAATAGTCAATACGAGCTTGCTCAGAGTTTCCCTCAAGTCCCTTTCCATTGGGTGGATTTTGAACGAGGTGGGGATGGAGTATTTATTCTTACAAAACAAGAGCTTGAAAAATACTTCTGATAATAGATATAACTTTAATTGAAAATGTTTTATAGTGGGCGGTGCGCTGTTTGTATGGTTAAGCGTAAATCTTGTTTTGCTAATTTATAATAATGCAGTGAAATAAAAACTCAGGAACATGGGGAGTAACGTGTTAAAACAACGAACACTTAAAAGTATTGTTAGTACGGTTGGTATCGGGCTTCATTCTGGAAAAAGAGTGAACTTAAGCTTGCGTCCTGCTGCTATTAATACGGGTATCGTTTTTACACGTATCGACTTAGACCCTGCGGTTGAAATAAAAGCGAGTCCAAGAAGTGTGGGTGAAACCATGCTAAGTACGACCTTAGTTAAAGAATCAGTGGGTCAAGAGATTGTTAAAGTTTCCACCATTGAACATTTGATGTCTGCATTGGCAGGTTTGGGTATCGATAATGTTTACGTTGATTTAGATGCATCTGAAATTCCTATTATGGATGGCAGTGCAGCTCCTTTTATCTTTCTCATTCAGTCAGCAGGTATAGAGTTACAAAGTGCGCCTAAGCAGCTGGTTCGTATATTAAAACCAATTCGTTTTGAAAATAAAGCAGGTTGGGCAGAATTAACACCGTACGATGGTTTTAAGGTTTCGTTTGAAATTGATTTCGACCATCCTGCGGTTAAAGATACCCGACAAAAATTATCACATGACCTTTCGGTCGAGTCTTATAATAAAGAAATTAGTCGCGCAAGAACATTTGGTTTTATGCGTGACGTTGAGCTTTTGCGCTCTAAAAACTTAGGACTTGGTGGTAACTTTGGTAATGCGGTTGTGCTGGATGAATACCGCGTTTTAAATAAAGATGGTCTGCGTTATAGCGATGAGTTTGTTAAACATAAAATGCTTGATGCGATCGGGGACTTATACGTTTTAGGTCACGGAATTATTGGTGCTTATCATGGGCATAAATCAGGTCATGCGATTAATAATTTATTATTGTTAGAGCTTCTTAAACATGAAAACTCATGGGAAGTTATCACTGTTGATGAAACTGAAAAAGCACCTCAACTCTATCTAGGTGATCAATGTGCTCTTGCATAAAGCGTCTATGTTGAGACCTTTGCACGAATCAGGTGATGAGTAAAAATGACTAATACTATTATCTTAGTTGTCATTGTTAGATAAGTTTACTAACAATTCTCTTAGATCATCATCTTTAATAGTTTGTGCAATATCTTTTAACACTCCCGCTGTTTTTTCGGTCATAGTAAATCGCTCTTCTTTTATTTTTTCTTTTGAACCTGTTGGCGGTACTATTTTTACTTTTACTGA
>JAZGFW010000111.1:0-2568 GCA_036479895.1 Cocleimonas sp.
TAAAATTTCTCGCAAGTCCTTCACATCCACACTATGCGTAGCGGCTTCTTTTAAAATAGGTTTTGCACAAAAGGCAATGCGCGTATCAGCTTGAGCAAACATGCTTAAGTCATTCGCCCCATCACCCACGACCAAGGTATCTTCGCGACCTACATTCAAGAGTGATTGTAATCGAGTAATTAACTCACCTTTAGCATCTGAGTGCATCATTTCACCACCTACTGCACCCGTGAGCACCCCTTTTTCAATATGCAAAAAATTGGCAAAGTCAGCATCAATCCCTAAAGCCTTACAAGCAGGTTGGGTGGCATCACGAAATCCACCAGAAAAACAAATTACGGTGTAACCGCGTTCTTTAAGCCCTGATACAACTTCGGTTGCACCTGGCATCATCGGTAATTTTGCACACAGCTCAACAACTTTTTGATGCGGTAAACCTTTAAGCAAAGCAACACGCTCTACCAGCGATGCATAAAAATCTAACTCACCCGCCATAGCGCGTTCGGTTATTGCAACCACTTGCTCTTTAAAGCCTAGTTCATCGGCGAAAAAGTCGATGGTCTCACCGTCCATTAAAGTTGAATCAAAATCAAAAACGGCTAATTTAGTCATAGTTTATTTTTTTTCTTGCCTTTCTTATTCGTCGTCTTATTCGATTTTTTATGCGGGTTATTCTTGCGTTGACGGTACATTTGCGATGGCGATAACTTCGCGCGCTTATCACTACGACCTTCGAATGGATTATCCCCCGTTTTAAATTCTATACGAACTTGCGTACCTTTTAGCTTTAAGGTATCGCGAAAATAATTCATTAAATAGCGTTTATAACTACCCGGGATTCGCTTAGTTTGATTGCCGTGAATAATGACAGTGAACGGGTTATTACCCCCTTGATGGGCGTAACGAAGTTTGATGCGACTTGCGGCAACTACGGGTAACTGGTGCGCACTTGTCGCGGTTTCTAGCATTCGCGTCATACGTGACGTGGATACATCCAACATCGCTGAGTCATACGCTTCATGCACTGATTTGTATAAATGCCCTACGCCTGTACCGTGTAACGCAGAAATGAAATGTTTATCCGCAAAATCTAAAAAGGGTAGTTTTACTTCAAGCTGGACTTTGATGCGATCCCTTTCGTATTCGCTCATGCCATCCCATTTATTGATGGCAACAACCAGTGAACGACCTGCATCTAAAACTAAACCCAGCAAATGCGCATCTTGATCGGTAATGCTTTCATGCGCATCCAGTATCATGATGACCACGTGGGCATTCTCAATCGCTGAGAGTGTTTTAATAATACTAAAAGTCTCTATTGCCTCTTTTACTTTAGCGCGGCGGCGCACCCCTGCGGTGTCAATTAAGGTATATTTTTGACCATCGCGTTCGTACGGCACATAAATACTATCGCGTGTGGTGCCAGGTTTATCAAACGCGACGACGCGTTCTTCACCCATTATGCGATTGATTAAGGTCGACTTGCCTACATTAGGGCGACCCACAAAAGCGATGCGTATACTATCTTTGTATTCGATGGGGACTTCATCTTCCTCATCATCACCTTCGGGAAACGTCTTTAATAAAGCGCTAATCATCTGAGTCACGCCACGTCCGTGTGCCGCTGCAATCGCAAATACATCTTTAAAGCCGAGTTGATAAAAATCAGCCTTAGCTTGCTCAGGGTCTACTGTATCGGTCTTATTGACTACCAAGAACACAGACTTGCCTGCTTTTCTTAATCGGTCAGCAACCAAATGATCTGCAGGTGTTAAACCTTCACGACCATCGACGATAAACAGCACCGTGTTCGCCTCATCAACCGCCAACCATGTTTGATTCGCCATGTATTCATCAATACCAGCGTCATCGCCACTTAACCCGCCCGTGTCGATAACAAGATAGCTTCTGCCTTCTTCGTCATATTCGTCCGCACCTAAAACGCCTTGGCCATATTTTCGGTCACGAGTAAGTCCAGGAAAATCAGCCACCAGCGCATCTCGCGACTTGGTTAGGCGATTAAATAAAGTTGATTTGCCGACATTGGGTCGACCGACGAGAGCGAATACGGGTTTCATAATGAGTTACTGACTTGGAATGCTTGCTAGGATAACAAATTGTGCTTGCTATTAATATCTGTAGAATACGCTTTTTCGATTGCTTAGGTTTAGTTTTGATCAAAATAAAAATTACATCAATCAAGCTGATACTACTCGTTTCGCTATTTATCACTGTAGCCAATAACCAAACGTTTTTCGCCAAAGCAACTGATCGCCTCGACCTGTTTTCATTTCAAGGGGCTGTTTATGTTTTAAGTATTTACACCATTGTCTTTATTGCACTTGTATTTATACACTTAATCTTTGGTACAAAATTTTTACTCAAACCCTTAATGATATTTTTGCTTATCGTATCGGCGGGCTTTAGCTATTTCACCCAAGAATTAGGAGTTGTTTTTGATGATGACATGATACGCAACTTGTTTGAAACCATCAAAGACAACAACCAACAAGAAGCAACAGAGCTATTATCATTCCCATTAATTAAGCATGTAATTATTTATGGGTT
>JAZGFW010000112.1:0-16387 GCA_036479895.1 Cocleimonas sp.
TGCGCTTTATGGCAGAGCGCGATGAGCTAGGTATTATTGCCGATCAAATCGGTACGCCTACGTGGGCAAACTCTTTAGCAAAAGCCGTTTGGCAAGCAGTTGAACATAAAGTAACAGGCATACATCATTGGTCAGATGCAGGTGTGGCTAGTTGGTATGACTTTGCCTATGCGATTATGGAAGAGGGTATTGCGCTCGGTTTGTTAAATAAAAGCATTACCATAAATGCAATCACTACGGCAGATTACCCAACACCGGCAAGCCGACCTTGTTATAGCGTGATGGATAAAACTACAACGTGGAAAGCGTTGGATATGAAAAGCGAACATTGGCGGGTAGCATTGAGACAGATGATGTCTGAGTTGTAATTGGACATTTCATTCATATTTTCCTCCAACACGGCGTTATCTTCGTACTCGAATGATCACATATTAATATACGCTCACATTTTCCGTGCGCAGATGCCTTGTTCTGAAGTAAAATCTAAATGAATTGAACAATTACAGAAAGTATAATTAAGAAGAGATTTTATAATGCGTAGATTATTAGTAACCGGTGGAGCCGGCTTCATCGGTGCAAATTTTGTGTATTACTGGATGAGAAATTACCCAGAAGACCACATGGTGGTTCTCGATGCGCTCACTTATGCAGGCAACGAACCTAGCCTAGATGGACTAAAAGACAAGCCCAATTTTAAATTTGTAGCAGGTAGCATTGCTGACCAAGCGTTAGTTGAAAAACTACTTGTAGAAGAAAACCTTGATACCATTGTCAACTTTGCCGCAGAAAGCCACGTAGATCGTTCTATCTCAGGGCCTGATATTTTCTTAGAAACCAATATTATCGGCACGCACAATATTTTAAAGGCAGCACGTAATATCTGGATAGAAAATAAAGAAACTGCCAACCCAAATCACCGCTTTCATCATGTATCAACCGATGAGGTTTATGGCGAGTTGGATGATGATTCACCCGGTTTTACGGAAGATCACGTCTACGCACCCAACTCACCGTATTCAGCCAGTAAAGCCTCATCTGATCATATCGTGCGCGCCTACCATCACACCTTTGGTTTGAACGTAAGTACCACAAATTGCTCAAATAATTACGGCCCGTACCAATACCCTGAAAAGTTAATTCCACTGTTTTTGACCAATATTTTGCGCAACAAATCCTTGCCTGTTTATGGTACAGGCAAAAATGTACGCGATTGGTTATATGTGGATGATCACGCCAAAGGCATCGAAATGATTTTAGCCAGTGATAAAGTGGGTGAAATTTTCAATATTGGTGGAAACAACGAGTGGAATAATATGGATATTATCCATCTGCTGTGTGAATCGATGGATAAACGTTTTGCAGAAAACCCTGAATTATCTAAGCAATACCCACAAGCAGCACCTGCTAATGCTAAAAAATCAGCTGATTTGATTACTTTTGTAGAAGATAGAGCAGGGCATGATTGGCGTTATGCAATTGATGCCAGCAAGTTTAAAAAAGAATTGGGCTATGAGCCGGATGAAACTTTTGAAACAGGCATTCAAAAAACCATTGATTGGTATTTGGATAATGAGGAGTGGTGGAGACCGTTACTCATTAACTAAATGGCAATTAGTAAATATACTGCAGTAATAAAGATAAGGGCTGAAAATAGAATGAAAAAAATAATAACGATAGTGCTGTTCTGTTTATTGTTGTCACCTGTGATCACACAGGCAAAAACAGGATTACAGCATTTTTCACAATTAAAAAATGCGGGTTTATTGGTGCTGGATGGACAAGGAAAAGCGTCAGTCAGTCGCCACGCAGACAAGTCTTATATCCCTGCTTCAACCACCAAACTGGTTACCGCTTGGTTGGCGTTGACACGTTGGGGGGAGAACCATCGATTTAAAACCAATTTCTATTGGAATCCACGAACACGTACTTTATCTGTAAAGGGAAGCGGAGATCCTTTTTTGGTATCTGAAGAAATTAAACTCATTGCCTATCATTTAAAACAAAAAGGAATTCAACAAGTTGATACGCTTGTGTTGGATGGTTCTGCCTTTGAAGCGGGATTAATAATGCCGGGTACAGGTAAAACCAATAACCCTTATGATGCTGTACCCTCCGCTATTTCTGCCAACTTTAATACGGTTTATGTTAAAAAAGTACGAGGTAAAATACAGTCAGCAGAAGCACAAACACCGTTAACGCACTACGCCCGAAAAATGGCAAAGCGTTTTAAAAAAGGAAAATTACGAGTCAATACAGGGCGTAACCCACGCCATGCAGAAACCTATTTTGGTGAGATTCTAGGTGCCTTTCTTCAATCAGATAACGTCAATATTGTTTCCGGAAAAGTCCCTAATCAACCTCCGTTTTATACACACACCAATAGTAAAAACGTGGGTGAGATGGTTCGTCCTATGTTGAAATATTCAACCAACTTTATTGCCAATCAACTGGTGTTAATGATGAGTGCTGAAGCTTATCAACGCCCCGCAAACCGTCAAGATGTATCGCGCTATATGCAAGATGAAGTGCGTCAACGCTTTGGATGGAAAAATTTCAAACTGAACGATGGGGCTGGCTTGTCACGCGCTAATCGTTTATCGGCCCGGCAGTTAGTTGAGCTGTTAGAAAACTTCCGACAATGGAAGCACTTATTGCCCGAGATAGAGCCAAGGGTTTATGCCAAGTCTGGTACTTTAAACAAGGTTAGTACTTTGGCAGGGTTTATCAAGGACAAGGGGCGCTTCAAGCCCTTTGCTTTAATGATGAATCAAAGTGTGCCGCATAAATTACGTAATAAAATTGCTAGAGAATTAGCGCGGCAGTAAACGTATTAGGGATAAATCCTTTTACCATGAAGAACTTGAAGAAAACAGAAAAACAGTACGAATGAGAAAGGTTCCCAATTTTTATTTTTCACTTTTTTGGATGGCCCTCATGTCCTTTATGGTAAAAATTCTTTTATTAGTTTAGCCCGTTTCGTAGTTTAGTCAGCTCGCTCAAAATGGAATCCACTAGCTTAACGCCTTTTTCATCCATATTTCTGTTTAAAACTTCTGGATCTCTTTCGCCATCAATAAACTTCTTCATAATCCCTGCAAGCAGTGTCATTTCGCCACCTGCTTGACTCATTTGTTCTGTCATATGTGACAGTAAAGTTAGCGCTTGGGTGTTACCAATACTGGCTTGATGAATCATGTGTGCAATCCCTGGTGCTGCCATTCCTGCTTGTGCGTTGTTTTCTATTGGATCAGGTAGTGTAGATGGGTTTTGAATGCCGCGTAAAATAGCATCTATGATAAATTTATCTTCATCATCAAGGTTACTGAGTAAAGTTTCTGAACGCTCACCATCCATGATTTTATAAATCCGCAAGACTAAGTTTTGCCAACCATTTTCGGCACTACTTTTTAAGGTTTGATTTAGTTGCGGGCGTAATTGAGGGTTGGACACGGTATCCACAACCAATCTAATTAAACTGGCATGAACTTGAAGGACTTGTTGCTGCTGGCTAGGTAAATTATTCATATTAATAATATTAGCAAAAATACTAAAATTTAGTAGCTTTAATATCTGTTTCAACGCAACTGATATGGTACGATTCGTCACTGATATTTTTTAATATGATTCGATCAGGCAATTCTTTTATGACACGATATATTTTCATCACGGGTGGTGTTGTTTCTTCATTGGGTAAAGGCATTGCAGCTGCTTCTTTAGGGACGATTTTAGAAGCACGTGGTTTAAAAGTAACCATGATGAAGCTTGATCCTTATATCAATGTTGATCCAGGTACGATGAGCCCCTTCCAACATGGAGAGGTTTTTGTTACCGAAGATGGCGCAGAAACAGATTTGGACCTAGGTCATTATGAGCGCTTTGTTAATTTTACCGCGACACAGTTAAATAATTTTACTACAGGTAGAATTTATAGCACGGTGATTCGCAAAGAACGTCAGGGTGAGTACCTTGGTGCAACAGTTCAAGTTATTCCGCACGTAACCGATGAAATTAAACGCTGTGTGCGCGCAGGTGCAGAAGGTTCAGATGTCGCCATGGTTGAAGTGGGCGGTACTGTGGGTGATATTGAATCACTCCCTTTTATGGAAGCTTTGCGCCAAATGGGTGTAGAAGAGGCCAGTAACGCACTCTTTATGCATCTGACATTGGTACCTTATTTGGCGGCGGCGGGCGAGCTTAAAACTAAGCCAACCCAGCACTCGGTTAAAGAATTGCGCTCCATTGGTATTCAACCAGACGTTTTATTATGCCGTAGTGAAAGATCGCTTCCTGATAAAGAGCGTAAGAAGATTGCGCTGTTTACTAATGTGCCAGAAAAAGCTGTTATTCCTGCGATTGACATGGATAATATCTATAAAATTCCGCTCTGGCTGCACTCTCAAAACCTTGACCAAATCGTGATTGATAAATTAAAGTTGGGTGACTTAAAAGAAGCTGACTTGTCGGATTGGGAGAAAGTCGTTAACGGTATGGCATTCCCTAAATCTGAAGTCACAATAGCCATGGTTGGTAAATATGTTGATCTGACCGAATCGTATAAATCATTAAATGAAGCCCTGAGTCACGCGGGTATTCAAACCGAATCAAAAGTGAATATTAAGTATATTGACTCTGAAATTTTAGAATCTGATGGTACGGATGTTTTAGCCACTGTCGATGCAATTTTAGTTCCGGGCGGGTTTGGTTCTCGCGGGGTTGAAGGTAAAATAAAAGCAATACAATATGCGCGTGAAAATAAAGTCCCGTACATGGGAATTTGTTTGGGTATGCAACTTGCTGTGATTGAATATGCGCGTCATTGTGCAGGGCTTGAGAGTGCGAACAGCACCGAGTTTGATGAAAATACACCAGACCCTGTTATTGGTTTAATCACCGAATGGATGACCGAAGAAGGCGAGCTAGAAAAACGCAGTGAAAACTCAGACATGGGTGGCACGATGCGTTTGGGTGGTCAAAAATGTCATTTAAGTAAAGGTAGTTTGGCACACAGAACGTATGGTAAGGATGAGATTATCGAAAGACATCGTCACCGTTATGAGTTTAATAATAATTATCGTGATATTTTATCGAAGAAAGGTTTGGTACTTTCTGGTGTATCGCATGATAAAACCTTGATTGAAATGATTGAGTTAGAAGATCACCCGTGGTTTTTAGCGTGTCAGTCGCATCCAGAATTTACCTCACATCCACGTACAGGGCACCCCTTTTTTACAGGTTTCGTCAATGCGGCACTTGATCATTCTAAACAAGACGATACTGCGGAGGCTTAGGCTAAAACTATGAAATTAAGTCATTTTGAGGTTGGTCAGGATAAACCTTTCTTCTTGCTAGCAGGTCCTTGTGTGGTTGAGTCAGAAAAGCTGACGTTAGAAATTGCAGAAAGTATGAAAGTGATAACGGATGAACTGGGTATTCCGTATATTTTTAAAGCGTCTTTTGATAAAGCCAATCGTTCATCACACGCCAGTTTCCGTGGGCCAGGTATGGAAGAGGGTTTACGCATTCTTGAGAAAGTAAAAAATGATTTAGGTATATCTATTATAACCGATGTACATGAAGATACACCGTTAGACGAAGTAGCCTCAGTGGTTGATGTGTTACAAACCCCAGCACTTTTGTGCCGTCAGACTAACTTTATTCAAAATGTGGCAAAACAAGGTCTCCCTGTTAATATTAAAAAAGGGCAATTTTTAGCGCCTTGGGATATGAAGAACGTAGTCGAAAAAGCCAAGGCAACAGGCAATGAACAAATCATGGTGTGTGAGCGCGGTTATATGTTTGGTTATAATACGCTCATTTCAGATATGCGCGGGCTGGCTACAATGCGTGATACCAACTGTCCTGTGGTGTTTGATGCGACGCATTCTGTGCAGCAACCAGGTGGGCAGGGGAGTTGCTCAGGTGGTGAACGTCAGCATGTGCCAGTTTTAGCACGCGCAGCAATGGCGGCAGGTATTGCGGGGATTTTTATGGAAACACATCCAAAGCCGGATGAGGCCTTGAGCGATGGACCCAACTCATGGCCGACTGACCGCATGAAAGAATTATTAGAAACCTTGTTAACGATTGATCAAGCTGTCAAGTCGCAACCGTTTCTTGAAAGTACACTATAAGTTTTTCACGAAATTATAAACACTCGTCAAAAACACACTTAAATTTAAAAATATAAACTGGGAAGCAAAACTACCAATGTCAACAATACAACACATACAAGCACGCGAAGTGATCGACTCACGTGGAAATCCAACGTTAGAAGCAGTCGTCACTTTAGATAATGGCACAACAGGGCGCGCGATTGTGCCATCTGGCGCATCGACAGGCGCACGTGAAGCAATAGAGCTACGTGATGGTGATGAGTCACGCTTTATGGGTAAAGGTGTTTTAAAAGCAGTCGGTCATGTTAATCAAGAAATCGCTAAAATTCTTATGGGTATGGATGTTACTGATCAAGCGGGTATTGATAACGCCATGATCGAACTGGATGGCACGGATAACAAAGGTCGTTTAGGTGCAAATGCTTTATTGGCGGCATCACTAGCAACTGCTCACGCGGCAGCGAATGACAAAGACTTGCCGTTGTTTCAATATTTGGGTGATTTATTCGGGACATCGGCTGACTTTACTTTACCTGTGCCGATGATGAATATTATCAATGGTGGTGAACACGCGGACAATAGCGTTGATATGCAAGAATTTATGATCGTGCCAGTAGGTGCGCCGAACCTTGCTGAAGCGGTTCGTTATGGTACAGAAGTGTTTCATAACTTAAAATCTGTGTTGGCTAAACGCGGCATGAATACAGCAGTAGGCGATGAAGGTGGCTTTGCCCCTGACTTATCATCGAATGAAGAAGCGATAGAAGTGATTCTTGAAGCGATTGAAAATGCAGGGTTTTCTGCGGGTAAAGATATTTACTTAGGGTTGGATTGTGCAGCATCGGAATATTACAAAGATGGTAAATACGTTTTAGCGGCAGAAGGTAAATCATTCGACGCAGCAGGCATGGTGGACTACCTAGAAAACTGGGTGAACCAATACCCGATTATTACTATTGAAGATGGTTTGGACGAAGCAGACTGGGCAGGTTGGGATATTCTGACACAACGCTTAGGTGATAAAATTCAATTAGTGGGTGATGATTTATTTGTAACTAATCCTAATATTTTCAAAGAAGGTATTGATAAGAATATCGCTAATTCTATCCTTATCAAATTTAATCAAATAGGCACACTAACCGAAACCTTAGAAGCGATTAAAATGGCGCATAATGCTAACTACACAGCGGTAGTATCGCATCGTTCGGGCGAGACTGAAGATACGACCATCGCAGATTTAGCCGTAGCAACCAATGCTGGACAAATTAAGACAGGCTCATTATCGCGCTCTGATCGTATAGCAAAATATAACCAGCTTATTCGTATCGAAGAAATGCTAGGTAGCCAAGCTATTTATGCGGGTAAAAACTCTTTTAAACACTTATAATTCGTATGAAAGTAGTACGATAAACTTACTATGAAAGCACTGTTATTAATTTTCTCTACGCTCCTGATCCTGCTTATAGCAGGGCTATGGGTGGGTTCAGGTAGTTATCCTGAACGTTGGAAAACAGAGGATAGAATCAACGCTCAAGAAGCTAGAAATAATGAGCGCAAAGATGATATAGATAGTATTAAAGCAGACCTAGAAGATGTTGCCTCTGGTGATGGTGCGATCGAAGAGCGTGCACGTAGTGAATTAGGTATGACCAAAGAGAATGAAAGTTTCTTTGAAATTATCCTACGACCAGAAAATACTAAAGCACCTTTAAGCGAGGATTTAGTAGAAGGAAGAGACTTAGGTAACCCTCGGTTAAAGTCGGGACAATTGTTAAATATAAAAGCGCCTAGAGCATCAGGTACAAAAAAACGAGATGTGAAAGAGTCAAGTACAAAAAATACAAGCAGTACTGTTGATGAAATTAATGAAGCAGAGAATAAAAAAATTGATTCTGAAATAGAAAAAAATAATAAATTAGATTCAGGTAAAGTTAAAAAGAAGTAATGGCTAAAAATGAGCATCAGAACGTTTGGGTGGTGATACCTGCTGCAGGGATTGGCAAGCGGATGCAATCCAAAACCCCTAAACAATATATTAATATTAATAATAAAACGATTCTAGAACATACTATAAACTGCTTTATCAATCACCCTCAAGTTGCAGGTTGTGTGGTAGCTCTGTCCAGTGATGACCCTTACTGGAAATCATTAAAAATAGATAGCAATAGTGGTACACCTATTTACACGGTAGAAGGTGGTAATGAACGCAGTGATTCTGTAGCACAAGCACTTGATTATCTGAGCATGGTTGAAAGACTTGATAATAACAGTTGGGTGATGGTTCATGATGCTGCGCGCCCGTGTTTGAAACAACAGGATATCGCTCGATTGCTTGCCCTTAGAGAAACGAGTCAAAGTGGGGGGATTTTAGCAAGTCCTGTTCGGGATACGATGAAGCGAGCAAAAGTGGGTGAATCTCTGGTCGCTCAGACAGAGTCACGTGAAGATCTATGGCATGCCCTGACTCCTCAGTTATTTAGGTTAGGTGAACTAAAACAGGCGCTTCAAGACTGTTTAGAAAAAGGGTTTGAAGTAACCGATGAATCCTCTGCAATGGAAGCTATGGGTTACACGGTAAACTTAGTGGAAGGCGATAGTAGTAATATTAAAATCACTCGACCAGCAGATATAGAATTAGCGACATGGTTATTGAGTCGTAAAGGTGATATCAACGGGGATAATGAATGAGTCTACGAATTGGTAACGGCTATGATGTTCATGCCTTTGATACACGCAAAGAAGCTGAACATATCACGGTAGGTGGCGTTTTAATCCCGCATAGATATGCATTAGTCGCTCATTCTGATGGCGATGTGTTGATACATGCGCTTTGTGATGCTTTATTGGGTGCTCTAGCATTGGGTGATATTGGTTTGCACTTCCCTGATACAGATAAGGAGTTCAAAGGAGTTGATAGTAAATTACTTTTAAAAGAAGTCATTGCTCTAATCCACAAAAAAGGTTATCAGCTAAACAATTGTGATTGTACTATCGTTGCACAAGCCCCAAAAATGGCACCACATATTATTACGATGCGAGAAACTTTAGCTGACGTCTTAGGCGTAGCTACTGATGCTGTCAGTGTAAAGGCAACCACCACTGAAAAGCTCGGGTTTACAGGTAGAGAAGAAGGAATAGCTTGTTATGCCGTTGTTTTAATTGAGTCTAATCTAATTTAGATAATGAATATTTAACTACTGTCGTAACCTAAAAGTAATAGATTGTGTATGGTCTACAATTTTATGCTTTTGTAACCACGCTAATGCATCTTCAGCATCCTTATTAAACCAATTCTCTGCTGATCCTAAGCGGAATGTATAACCCCAATTATTCATATCTTTCATCATACGGGTTTTACCCATATTAGAAATTTTATCTGCCAATAATATTTGTAAGTAGCAAACCCCATTTTCTTCGTCATAGTTACCTTCTGCATCGGTATCGAGCGACTTCCGGCGGTGTTTGTCCATACAAATATAATGACAGCTTTCGTGAAGGAGAGAGTGAATTGGGGTGTCAGGGTTAACATAAAGGGTATTGCCAATAATCCCAGCTTCAGTATCCCCCCAATAACTACCAGGAATGGTTTTGTTAAGGGGTATAAGCGTTATCTTAAGCTGGTAGTTATTTAATAGTTTTTTAAGGTCTTCAAGGGAGCAGTCATTAACCTTAAGAATAGTTTTAGGCACTTATATTACTGTTCAATATTACGATTGTTTAATTGTAAGCTAATAATATTGAGTTTTTTTCCCTGTATTTCTGCGTTAATAAGCGCAACGCCTTCACGCGTTAGCCATTGGTCTTCATTTGTGAATTGATAGCGGGATAAAAACTTTCCTTCACCTTGGATTGTGCCGGCTAGATTTTTCCAAGAAAAGCCATACAGCAACATCTTTCTTTCTTGGGTGATTTCAAAGAGTGTTTTAAGTTTAGCGCTGATTTGTTCGCTAGTCTGACTACTTATTTCAGGTGTATTTGATAAAATAGGCTCAATTTTTTCTACGTTTCCTGATTCGTAAGATTTTTCTAATTGATGTAACAATATTTCTAGATGAGGTTCTAAATCATTAATATTACTGATGCTAGCAAGTTGAGGCTGCCCCATAATATTTTGTATATTCGAGTTCAATTTAATATCAGTAACAGCTTTAGATGCAACTGAAGAGGGCGGCGTACTAACTTTATTTTGTACAATCAGTTCAGGTGTTGATGATAGGGAAAAATATAACGCAACTGATACTAGCGAGAATAGCGCTAATGATGCGACTGCATAAAAAGAATTTTTTGTTTGAGAGAGTGATTGCTCAGCTTGTTGGGTTGCTCGATAAAAGCTATTAGGGGGCGTACGTGGATCAGATGCATCTCTAATAATATTATGAGTATTTTTGTCGATGGTTAATACAGTATTTAATTTTTTATAAGCTGTTGTAATCTTACTGGTTTTATCTGCAGCATCTTCAGAGGCGTTCTTATCAGGGTGATAAATTTTCATCAACAATTGATAGTGAAGTTTTCGTTTAGCATCATCATGATTATGATTTAAGCCAATAAACTTGTAGTCTGGATTTGTAGTTGTTAATAGCACTTCTTCAATAAAGTGCATCATGACCTTTTTTAAAAGCGTTTCTTTGATTTTGAAAAGTAGCGAAAGGTCATGCAGTTTTTTAGGAGAAGCACTCAAACGTAAAATATCAGTCACACCCTCAGGGAGTTCTGATTCTGGAAAGGTCAGCCATTCCATCTCTTTAGGATATTTATAGAGGCGAATCGCTTGATGTAACGCAGGGGTCTTCATATCATTTACTATATCAAAAAACTATAAAATTAACTAATTGGTTTATATTGTTCTACAAGTTTTTAAATCTTTAGTGGGTATTACTTTCTGATCGAATAGCATGCGCTCTACCTAAGGGATCACTCTCACCTTGCCCTATAGCCGTTTCGATGTCATCTATTCTTTGATTTAGTCCATCTAATTGCGAAGGTATTGAATTATCGAGTTCTGCTTTTGCCTTCATGAGGGGGTCTCCTGAGTAGACTAAATCAGTTATTAACGGAATGTTACGTTTATTTGGCATTACAAAAATTTCTACAGTTGATGATATTTTAGAGTATAGCCTCGGTCACGGTAGAAGGCGTAGCGTTTGCGACCAGCGGAAAGAATTTCTTCTGTTGCATCAATAATTTCCGCTACTTTCGTAAACCGTGAAAAAAAATCTGGTCGTGAGTTAGATATATTAATTAAGTAGTCGCAATCGCTCATAGGTTCATAATCATGAGAAATAGTTATTTTTTCTAGGGGTTTAATAGGGTTTTCAGGGGTTACTGACTGATAATGTTCAGCAGATAGTATAATGTGAGGGATAAAACTTGCCTTATCATTTTTCCAGAGTAGGTCGTCAATCAGCCTGCTAGTGGCTTCATTATCAGTATGAATATGAACGGATAGTTTATTTTTAAGCGCTATATTGGAAAGGCGATAGGCTATCTCTAACCTATTTGTTAAACCTTCCTGTTTACTGACATAAAAATTAATATGCGTCATTCTGCGTTATATTACTTTGTTTGATTAATCAAAAACTGTGAAAGTAGTGGTACAGGTCGCCCTGTTGCATCTTTACCTGTCCAAGCTGTACCTGCAATATCAAGATGCGCCCATTTATAATCTTTAGTGAACTCACCTAAAAAACAGGCAGCTGTGATTGTGCCTGCTCCTCCGCTACCAATATTACCTAAATCGGCAAACGAACTTTTTAGTTGTTTTTTGTATTCATCACCCATTGGTAAGCGCCATGCGCGATCATTAATGGTATTGCCTGCATCCATTAAATCATTGGCCAAACCATCGTCATTTGAAAGCACTGCACAAATGTGGTGACCTAGTGCAACGATACAAGCACCTGTTAATGTGGCTGCATCAATGACGATTGATGGGTTATATTTAGCCACATAAGTGAGTGCATCACATAACACCAAACGACCTTCTGCATCGGTATTTAACACTTCAATGGTGATACCTTTCATCGATGTCACAATATCACCAGGTTTTGAGGCTCTTGCGCCTGGCATATTTTCTGCCGCTGCTAAAACTACGATCAGATTAATATCGAGTTGCATTTCAGCACAGGCTTTTAGCGTTCCTAGCATTCCTGCCGCGCCACCCATGTCGAATTTCATTTCATCCATGTTTGCACCCGGTTTTAATGAAATTCCGCCTGTGTCAAAGGTTACACCTTTACCCACTAAAGCAATTGGTTGTTGTTTTTTATCCTTAGCGCCGAAATATTGGAGGATAACCATCTTGCCGGGTTCATCGCTGCCTTTACTTACAGATAGAAAAGAGCCCATGCCGAGCTTTTCCATATCTGTTTCTTCAAGTACATCAATTTCTATGTTTTTGTAATCATTTGCCAAGTTAGCCGCAGTTTCTGCGATAAAAGTTGGTGTGCAGACATTACCAGGGTGGTTGGCTAAATCTCGTGTAAGTTTCATACCTTCAGAGATTGCAACGCCATTATTTAGTGCAGTTTGAGCGTCAGCGTCAAAACCATTGCTAAGTGATACACAAATGGCTTCAAGACTAGGTGCATCTTTTTTCTTGCTTTTGTAATCTTGTAATTGATAAAGACTGTCCGCAAAGCCAATGATTGTTTGTGTGACTGCAGTCTCTTTTTGTTTTCCTGTAAGTAAATCACTAAGATAATAACTAACCGTTTTGATAGATGTTTTTTGCAGTGCTTTACTCGCAGCCTTTGAAACTTCATTTACGATTTTAGCTTCAAACTCTGACGCTTTACCGTAACCAGCTAAAAGTACACGTGAAGCTTTAACACCTGTAACATCGTATAGCATCAAGGTATCAGCTGTATTTGCCTTAAAATCACCTTTATCAATAATCGAACTAATCTCCCCATTACTTACCTTGTCTAACTGTTTTCCTACATCGCTTAATGTAACTTTTTTGTCATCAGAAAAAACAGGGATGACAACACAATCTTGGCTATCAGTGGCAGGATTATTAGTAGAATTTAAGGTGTATTTCATAAGGCTTCCAAATGAGGTTTCAAGGGCGCCTCAATTAACTAGGTGTTCTTCTGCAAGGCTACAAGCCATCATATCCTAGGCGCACTTTGAAGGGAATGCTTAATGCCTTCACTACTAAAAAGTACAATAACGGGATTATGATTTATAGTCTCGCCCTATGAGGCTTAGCCAGAAGAAATACCGAGTTAGTTGAGGCGGATTTCATGTGATAATCAGAGGATTATAAACCGAGACTTCTTTGCAAGAAATAATCTGAGACCTTTGCACGAATCAGGTGACGAGTAAAAATAACTAACATTTCACTGCTTTTCGTTGGAAAACTTGCTAATAACTCGTTATTAGCTTCATTTCCCGCCTCAATCAG
Organism: Cocleimonas sp.; assembly: GCA_036479895.1. Classification (GTDB taxonomy): domain Bacteria; phylum Pseudomonadota; class Gammaproteobacteria; order Thiotrichales; family Thiotrichaceae; genus Cocleimonas. Next base: position 13,522 of record JAZGFW010000112.1, read on the forward strand.
TAAAATATTAGCCTATTTTTCTTTCGCCACTGACTCGTGCAAAGGCCTCTAAATATAACAGTATAAAGAATGGGTGAAAATAGAAACAATTCAAATTAGCTGACTGCTTCCCATGTCCATTGATTTGGCTTTAACAATTATTTCATCCCATTTCGAATAATCATTATATATAGTTTCCATTTCATCAATACTTAACTCAACACGCTCTTCTAAAGGATATGGCCTCCAGACATGTATTCAACTATATAACGATCACCATCTAGTGTGGCAATATAACCATTTTGTTTAATCTGTACTGGTAATTTATTCATCGTTTATTCTCTAAATTAATGGTTTTAAGATAAGCTCACCTACTGGAGGTAAAGTCATTGTAGCTTCTGGGACTCCCCCAGAAGTTAAACCTCCTGGTTTCATAATTCATTTGCCCCATCTTCATTACCAGAGGTATTTTAAGATCCTTGCTGGGGTGGTATTTCTACTATTCTCATATCATTTGGATGCAACGATCCCTTAGGAAATTCCAAACTATTTTCAATTTTACTTATATCCCCATTTTCTTCTTTTATGATTCTATCAACATAGGATTTTGACATTACGAATGAGGATCAGGCCCAGCAGTACCAAACTTCTCTATTGCTTTTTTACTAACTATTCGTACCGATCCCTCATAAAATTGTGATAGATGATTTTTTATAAAATCAGAGGAAAGATATTCTTTTGGATTTGGGCGCTGCCCTTTTGGAAGGGCAATAAATTTCATCAATTTTGCCTTGGGACAAAGGCACACTTTTGCCACTTTACCTGCCCTGGCTTCTGGTAGAGCGACTCATCAAACTGCTTTAACATTCATCGTTTTAATGGCGATAATGAAGTTGTTGGCTGTTTTTACTTATTAAAAGACTGTGTACGTATGCTACCGTCTTTTATGTCGACAACGTAATCTACCCCGTTCCAATTACCTGCAATGAGTTTATTTTCCATTATTGATATTGATGTATAAGGCTTATCAACCTCAGTACCATGCGGACTTTCTTCAATCTGCCATTTAATTTTCCCTTTGCCATCTACTGCAAATATATTGCAATTGAATATTTCATAAATTTCTGGCTCAACCCTTGCCATAACAATGCCGTTAAAATCTAAAGCTTGAACAACAGGGTATGGTAAGTTGACTTCTTCTCGATTCAATACTAAAACCCCTTCATCTAGATCATATTTTATTTTTGTCATTAATCAACACTCACTGTATTTTTAAAAACTGACTCTGGTAGTCTTTGCAGAAGCTCATACTGTGTAGCCCCACCTGCACCACCAAATACAGGGTTTACTTTCCCTGTTCTTATACGTGTACCAACGGGCACATGAACTTCAGACATTAAGGTAGGAAGCTCGGGTAAAGCATACTTTGATTGAATCTGCTGAGGTGTCATGTTATGTACTGATTCTCGTTTCATCATCCATGAGCGCGCTTTATTACTTTCCCCATGGAAGCGAATATAAATCTCTTTAGTTGTAGTCGTAAACTCTGTAACTCTAGTTCCTAGCTTATATGGTGGCTCCCATCCTGATGGATACTTAGAGTTTACATCTTCAGCAGTTCGAAAGGAAATATTTGTACGGCGTGATGCCTTAGCAATACCCGCAGTAACCTCAGCACTTTTGCTAACTGATTTTACACCTTTATAAATCAGTGCTCCACCTTTAGCGATATATTTACCTATATTTCCAACAACAGGCAATGCAAAAAATCCAGAAAGGATTCGGCCACCTGTGCCGACCTTTTCTCCCGTAACAGGATTTATTCCTGTCAGTGCGATTGTGCCATCCTTTATATTACTAACACCCGGTGTAAAGTCAGTGATGACATCAGCCCCTGTAATAATCGCTTTTTGATAACTATTGCGTGGCTTGGGTGGTTCACTATTATAGGTTAGCGTGATTTCAAGCCCACCTTCTGGTTTAACCCGTACCGAGTCTGTATAGTTTTTGTCATCATCAGTCTCTGTATTCGATGCGCCTTTTTTGTAAGCAGCATCATCACCCGCCAATGAATTAGCATAATAGCTAGGAATAAAACCAGGGGTAGAGGCACTGGGGTTAAATCCACCTGTACTTTGAGATGAATAACCTTGAGAAGCATAGTTTTGGCTACGGTTGACGACTGTTGAGCCTGTACCTGTTTTCATAAACTGGTACGCATCATTGGCAGCTTGTAAGTCAAAGTTCTTAGTGCGGATCATTTGTTCAATACTAGACGCATGCTGTTTGGCATAGCTGTAATAGTCAGAAAGATTAGTTACATTATCTGCCATGTTCTTATTAATAACGTTATTCTGCGACAGGCTTGAGGCAATTTGCTTAACATTTCCAGTTTTGATCGCAGTAGCAAAGTCATTGGCAGCGGTAATCTTACTAGCGGTTGATTTATTTATGAAGTTATTCTGGTAGAGCGACTCCGTAAACTGATTAACATCGCCCGTTTTAATGGCTGTGGCGAAGTTATGGGCTGTTTTTACTTTAGCCGCGGTGCTTGCATCAATAAAGTTATTGTCCAAGAGATTACTGGCAATCTGGTTGACATTGCCTGTTTTAACGGCTTTGGCAAAACTATTGGCTGATTGAATCTGTTTGGCCGTAGTTTGATTGATCACATTCTTTTCTGCCAAGACATTGGTTATTTGACTAACATCGCGTGATTTTACTGCTGATACGAAGTTAGTGGCGTAGTGAATATTGCCTGTTGTTTGTTCATTAAGTACACCCATCTGTTGACCGAAGCTTGCGGCCGCATTAATACGGTCAGCATCACTACCATTTGTAATTGAACCGTAAAGATTAAAGGCTGAATTTATTTTATTGATACCCG
>JAZGFW010000113.1:0-6014 GCA_036479895.1 Cocleimonas sp.
AAACTTGAGAAGCAGGGTCGCCACCGATAAGAATGACAGCTAAACCGGGGGGACGTTTGTCTTCTTGAATACGCTTGCTAACAGCTTCTTTGACCTCGTTACGAACCTCGGATGATACTTTCTTCCCGTCAATGATTTGTGCGCTCATTATTAGCTTCCTAAAAAATAAATAGATCTTTATTTTCTCATGCAAGTCTGTTTTCGACAAGCAAACAAGCTTTTTTCTGTCTTCTGATGTTGTTACCTTGGTGAGATTTTGCTTATTTATGTGTGCCACTAATCAATAGCATTATACTTATCAGCTTTTTCTGTCTCGTCTGTTGTTGCCCCAATGTATGTTGAAATTAGACTATTTAATAATGGACTATTAACGTATGCAACATTCGCTTTAATCTAAATTATTACTAATATTCACGACGAGCCTTTATTATCCGCTTGTGGTGGTGAGTCAGAAAATTCGTTATGTCTTCTGGAAATGAAAGGGTAAAGCATCCAGTCATTAAATGGTCTACAACAGCTGTTTTAAATCTTTTTCTCCATCAGGAGATATTCCTAATCGTAACCCCGTTTTTTTCATGGAACACATTTATACAAATGCAAAAGAGTATAATTTGGATAGGTAGGGTTGGTTTTTTATTAATCATGAAATACTGATTCTAATGCCTTGACGAAAACCTTATGGGTGCGTATTATTCGCGCTCTGTCTTTTTGGCAGTATGTCGGGATATAGCGCAGTCTGGTAGCGCGCCTGCTTTGGGTGCAGGATGTCGGGAGTTCGAATCTCTCTATCCCGACCATTTTTTTAATTCTTTTGTTTGTATAAAAGAAGTGGTTGTACTTGATATGCGCCTGTAGCTCAACTGGATAGAGCAACAGCCTTCTAAGCCGTAGGTTGCAGGTTCGAGTCCTGCCAGGCGCGCCATTAAGTTTGGTCAGCACTTTTTGTTATGGTGGGTATAGCTCAGTTGGTAGAGCCCCGGCTTGTGATGCCGGTCGTCGTGGGTTCGAGTCCCATTATCCACCCCAGTTTTTTAGTTATCTGTATCTAAACAGATGATTTTTTCTTTATCGGTTATACAAGGGCAAAAATGCACTGTATAATCGCGTTTTTGCGAGAGTGGCGGAATTGGTAGACGCGCTGGTTTTAGGTACCAGTATCTTAGGATGTGAGAGTTCGAGTCTCTCCTTTCGCACCATTATTTGATTTATAGTCAGTATTTTATTTGCTGGCTATAGTTCTCTTACAATTATTATCACTTAGAAAATACTTAGCTATCTATACGGTTAGGTTGAGGTTTATTGCATGCAAGTTTCAGTTGAATCTACAGGAAATATCGAACGAAAACTAACTATCGTTGTTCCTACCGAGCGCGTTGATGGAGAAGTTGAAAATCGTTTAAAGTCAATGAGAAGTAGAGTCAAAGTAGATGGTTTCCGTCCCGGTAAAGTACCGATGAGTGTTGTTGCCCAGCAATACGGTGGCTCTGTCTATCAAGAAGTGGTCGGTGAGATTTTTCAATCAACTTTTTATGAGGCAGCACAGCAAGAAAATCTACGTGTTGCAGGTATGCCGAAAATTGAAACAACAACAGTTGAAGCAGGTAAGGATCTTGAGTACACCGCAACGTTTGATACTTATCCAGAATTTAAAATAGCTGATGTCTCTAAAATGGAAATTAAACGTCCTGCTGTAAAAGTTATGGCGGCTGATGTTGATGAAATGATTGAAACCTTACGAAAGCAACAAAAAGATTGGAAAGAAGTGAAGCGTGCTGCAAAAAAAGGTGACTTATTATCCATAGACTTTAATGGCACTATAAAGGGTAAGACTTTTGATGGTGGCTCTGCTGAGGATTTCTCTGTTGAGTTGGGTGCTGGTCGTATGATGAAAGACTTTGAAGATGCACTTGCAGGAATGAAAACAGGCGCAACAAAAGATGCTGATGTTACTTTCCCTAAAGATTATCCGGCGGAAGAACTAAAAGGCAAAAAAGTAAAGTTTGCTTTGAATGTTAAGACAGTAAGCGAGCCAGCGTTACCTAAAGTAGATAAAGACTTTATTATAAAGTTTGGTGTTGAAGATGGTACGCAAAAAAGCTTTAAAGCAGAAATAAAAACTAATATGGAGCGAGAGTTAGAGCAACGTATTAAAAGCAGTGTGAAACAATCAGTGATGGACGGATTGAGTGAGATCCATAAAATTGACTTGCCAGAAGCTTTGGTGAACGATGAAATCAAGCAAGTAAGAAATGAAATGGCGCAAAACTCACAAGGTGCTGATTTATCTACTTTGCCAGATGATATGTTTAAAGAGCAGGCTGCGCGTCGAGTGAAACTAGGCTTGATTGTTGGTGAAATAATCACCAAGAACAAACTTGAAAAAGACCAAAAGCGTGTTGATGAAATGTTAGAGTCATTAGCCGCTAGTTATGAAGACCCGAGTGCATTAACGGAATATTACCGTACAACTCCAGAAGCAATGCAGACTATTGAAGCGGCTGTTATGGAAGAAATGATCGTTGATTGGGTGATGGAAAAAGCAAAAGTAAAAGATCAAAAAATGAAGTTTACTGAATTAGTCAATGATAAGTAAGTTACTGAGTTTATTTTAATAAATGTAAAAATAATTAAAAATTTAATTTAAGAAATAGAAATAAAGGTTTTAAATATGTCTGAGAATGGTGCTGTTGATACAAGGTCTGCTTTGGTTCCTATGGTGGTTGAACAAACCTCACGTGGAGAAAGATCCTATGATATTTATTCTCGTCTATTAAAAGAGCGTGTTATCTTTATTGTCGGTCAAATTGAAGACCATATGGCAAACTTGATAATTGCTCAGCTTTTATTTTTAGAGTCAGAAAACTCAGAAAAAGATATTCACTTATACATCAATTCACCCGGCGGCGTAGTAACAGCAGGTATGGCGATATACGATACGATGCAGTTTATTAAACCCAAAGTTAGTACTTTGTGTATTGGTCAAGCGGCAAGTATGGGTGCCGTTTTATTAGCCGGTGGTGAAAAAGGTATGCGATATGCTTTGCCACATTCTCGCGTGATGATTCATCAGCCTTTAGGTGGTTTCCAAGGGCAAGCATCAGATATTGATATTCATGCTAAAGAAATTCTAAAAATACGCGAAGAACTAAATAAAGTTTTAGCGCATCACTCCGGCCAATCAATGAAAACAATTTCAAAAGATACCGATCGTGATAACTTTATGGATTCGGCAGCAGCTGTGAAATATGGCTTAATTGATGAAGTGTTGGATAGCCGCACTAAAAAATAATTAGAGACCATTGCGCGGGTGTGTAATGGGGATAGTTCTTAATATAACGAGATATTTGTAAAAGCCTGATTAATTTCAGGCTTTTTTATGTGAAATACACAGACTTTATCTGTTCTTAATGTACTTTTTTTCTATTGTAGATTATTGTATAGGTAAGTATAGGTAATTGATTAAACGAGGTCGGCTTAGTAATGGCAAGTAAAGATAAAAATAGTGGTAAAGGCGACGGTAAATTACTGTATTGCTCCTTTTGTGGGAAAAGCCAACACGAAGTTAGAAAACTAATCGCAGGCCCTTCAGTTTTCATTTGTGATGAATGTGTAGATCTGTGTAACGATATTATTACAGAGGAGCTACAAGACAGTAGTGATGTTGAGAATAAAAGCTTACCCATACCTAAAGAAATAAATGATTTATTAAATGACTATGTCATCGATCAAGATACAGCAAAGAAAGTACTTTCAGTGGCGGTTTATAATCACTATAAACGTATGGAAAGCAATACCGCTAAAAATGATGAAATAGAGCTTTCTAAAAGTAATATTTTGCTCATCGGGCCTACGGGTAGTGGTAAAACATTATTAGCTGAAACATTAGCCAGAACACTTAATGTACCTTTTACTATGGCTGATGCGACTACCTTAACGGAAGCAGGTTATGTTGGTGAAGATGTTGAAAATATCATTCAAAAGTTATTGCAAAAATGTGATTATGATGTGGAGAAGGCGCAAACAGGCATTGTTTATATTGATGAAATAGACAAAATATCGCGTAAATCAGACAACCCTTCAATAACGCGTGATGTATCAGGTGAAGGTGTTCAGCAAGCGCTACTGAAATTAATAGAGGGTACGGTTGCCTCTGTGCCACCTCAAGGTGGAAGAAAGCACCCTCAACAAGAATTCTTACAAGTTGATACTAAAAACATCCTCTTTATTTGTGGTGGCGCATTTGCAGGTTTGGATAAAGTGGTATTGGCTAGAACAGAAAAAGGTGGAATTGGTTTTTCTGCTGAGGTGAAAGCCCCAGATGATGACAAGCTCTTTGGTGAAGTCATCAAAGGTATTGAAGCAGAAGACTTAGTACGCTACGGCTTGATTCCTGAATTTGTAGGTCGTTTGCCCGTCATTGCTACTCTGGAAGAGCTAAACGAAGATGCGCTAGTACGGATACTCACAGAGCCTAAGAATGCACTAACTAAGCAGTACTCTGTTTTGTTTGACATGGAAGGTGTAGAAATTGATTTTCGTGATGAAGCATTACATGCGATAGCACGTAAGGCGATGGATAGAAAAACAGGCGCACGTGGCTTGCGATCAATCATGGAAAAAACTTTATTAGATACGATGTATGATTTGCCTTCATTGGAGGGTGTTACAAAAGTTGTTGTTGATGAGTCTGTGATAAATGGGGATTCACAGCCTTATTTAATCTATGAGAATAAAGACGTTAAAAAGAAAAAGAGTGCATCAGGAAAGGGTTAAGTTAGATTTTTTGTGCTTTCTTTAGCCCTGTAAGTTTTAAGACTTCACTCTTAATACACAGGGCTTTTTCTATAGAGAGCTGCTCACCAGTCAGAAGTTTGAATAAAAATAAAACGCCCCAATACTTGCATGACAAGGTCATTTTGAAGAGAGGTAATAACCATGGCTAATACAGAAAAGAGCAATGAAACAAATAACGAAATAAAAAATATTCCAGTGCTGACGCTGAGAGATGTGGTTGTTTATCCGCATATGGTTATTCCACTTTTTGTAGGTAGAGAAAAGTCGATTCGCTCGCTCGATGAAGCGATGGAAAATGATAAAAAAATATTACTTGTAGCTCAAAAAAGTGCAGAAGTTGATGAGCCGAGTTCTGACGATATTTTTGAAATAGGCACACTCGCTACGATTTTGCAGTTATTAAAGCTACCTGATGGCACACTAAAAGTATTGGTTGAAGGTGTTGAGCGCGTGAAAATAGCCTCAATGGATACAGGTGGAGAATATTTTACTGCTGATGTAAGTGTTGTTGACGATGACAAAGATGTTAGTGATGAAGAGCAGCGAAAAACCGAATTGCTTTCACGTGCTTTAGTGAATCTTTTTGATAAGTACGTTAATCTCAATAAAAAAGTCCCTCCAGAAATTCTTTCTTCCTTGTCTGGCATTGATGAACCAGATCGTTTGTCCGATGCCATTGCAGCGCATTTGGGTTTAAAAATCACTCAGAAACAAGAAATCCTAGAAATCACTTCAGTCAAAGACCGTCTAGAGCATCTGGTTTCATTGGTTGAAGGTGAGATAGACCTACTCCAGGTTGAAAAGCGTATTCGTGGCCGCGTAAAGCAACAAATGGATCGCAGTCAACGTGAGTATTACCTCAATGAGCAAATGAAAGCCATCCAGAAAGAGCTGGGTGATTTAGAAGATGCGCCAGAAAATGAGCTAGACGAACTCGCTACTAAGCTTGAAAAAGCGAAGATGCCTAAAGAGGCAAAAGAGAAGGCTGAAGAAGAACTTAAAAAGTTAAAAATGATGTCGCCTATGTCGGCAGAAGCCACAGTGGTAAGAAATTATGTTGACTGGATGGTGGGCTTACCTTGGAGTAAAAAGTCTAAAATTTCAAAAGATTTATCCAAAGCACAAAAAATTCTAGATGAAGATCATTTCGGCTTAGATGAGGTGAAAGAGCGCATTGTTGAATATCTAGCGGTACAACAGCGCGTTAAAAAATTAAAAGG
>JAZGFW010000114.1:0-13259 GCA_036479895.1 Cocleimonas sp.
CAATAATCTGTGCGTCGCGGGTTGTACCCAGTGTAGTAATAACCAAAGCCTGTGTCTCGCCACGTGTGAATAGCGCAGAACCGTGTGTTCTTGGTAAAACGCCGACACGAGATTCAATCGCTCGAACGGTTTTATTATCGCGTCCATCAATACGTGGCTCACCCGCAATAATACGACTGCGAACAATGTCTTTTTCTAAATCGTGGAATGCATTTGAAACATCACCTGCATCGGCAGAGTCGCTTGCATCTGTAACCAAGGCTTCCTTTAGTTTTGCTTTGGCTGCTGCAACTTTGTCTTGACGATCCATCTTGTCAGCGGTTGAGAAAGCATCTTTAAGATCAGCTTCAGATATATCAGCCACTTGTTTTGCTAACGCCACGTCTTTTTCTGGTGCTGTCCATTCCCATGTTTCATTGCCGACTTCTTTAGCAAAATCACTGATAGCAGAAATAGCCACTTGCATTTCTTCGTGACCGTACATAACAGCGCCTAACATGATTTCTTCAGAAAGCTCTTTCGCTTCTGATTCAACCATTAATACCGCATCGGTTGTACCTGCAACCATAAGGTCAAGGTCAGAGCCTTCCATTTGTGAAACGCTAGGGTTAAGAATGTATTTGCCTTCTTTATAGCCAACTTGAGCCGCACCGATAGGGCCAGAAAAAGGTATGCCAGAAGCTGCAAGTGCAGCAGATGTACCGAGCATAGCAGGAATATCGGGTAGAACGTCAGGGTTTAAAGAGACGACATAAATGATTACTTGAACTTCATTCATGTAACCTTCTGGAAAAAGCGGGCGAATAGGGCGATCAATCAAACGTGATAATAAAGTCTCGCCTTCACTTGGGCGCGCTTCACGACGGAAGAAACCACCAGGGATTTTACCCGCTGCGTATGTCTTCTCTCGATAATCAACGGTAAGCGGGAAAAAGTCTTGGCCTTCACGTGCTGTTTTTTGACCAACGACGGATACAAAAACAACTGTTCCGTCCATATCCACTTTAACCGCGGCGTGTGCTTGGCGAGCGATTTCGCCCATTTCGAGTTCTACAGTATTGTCACCAAACTGAAATGTAGTTGTTACAACATCAAACATGTTTATTTCCTTATTTGTATTGAGGTATCACGAAGGATGTTTATAGAAGACTTTTCGATTGAATAAGGCTTGTATAAACAACCTAATGTGTGATTAATAATTGGTAAAACGAAAAACACCGCATGAATGCGGTGTTTTTTAGGATACTTCTATTGATGCTAGGTGAGGTAAATTGAGAGTTAAAAGTTTCAGTGGCAAGGCGATGAGTGCTTGTAATAGTAGTTCTATTGCAAGTACTTATCAACGAAGTCAGTGGGAATTTTAAGTTCAATTTATTCACCTAGAATTGATAGAAGTGTCCTTTGTACTATCGACGTAATTCGAGGCGTTTGATTAAGTCTTGATAGCGCGCTGATTCAGTACGCTTTAGGTAATCAAGTAGCTTACGACGCTGGTTAACCATTCTTAATAGCCCACGACGTGAGTGATGGTCATGAATGTGCGTTTTAAAATGCTCCGTAAGATGCTTGATGTTCGCTGTTAATAGCGCAACCTGCACCTCCGAAGACCCGGTGTCAGTGTCTGACAAGCGATATTCTGCTACGATTTTCGCTTTAGTTTCTGCGTTCAGAGACATAGTTCCTAAGTTCCAGATTTAAGATCCAACTTCCTTTTAATGAGAACTTGGATCAAGTACCTAATAATAGTATTTACTAAATTAGATTGGGTTGAATAAGTAATTGTTAAAAACAACTACACGTGAAAAGCGCGCATTGTAGCACGCGAAAAGGGGAATGATAATAGGTTTAACAGTAAAAATTAATCTAATTTGTTCGCATTAAGCGTCGGGCAGTAAGTTGCTTATCACTTGAGAGTCGGCCAATCCCAATAAAGGTGTTTTCTTTATCGTAAAGACGAATGATTTGGCTATCTGGAATATCCCTGCGGCTGACTTTTAAACCATATTTAATACGTTTGAGTTCATCATCGGATAAATCTAGCGAAGGATGTGAGGGAAGAGCAGAGTCAATCGGTAATAATAATTCTTCTAGATTTCTTCCTTCTTTTATAAGAAGTTCAAGTGCTTCTATGGTGATGAGCTTTTCACAATCAAATGGTTCCACCTCGGTGCGTCTTAACATGCTTAAGTGTGCGCCACAGCCGAGGGCTTCGCCAATGTCTTGAGCTAGGGTGCGAATATAAGTTCCTTTGCTGCATTTAATATTCAAAGTGATTGAGTCAGCTGTTTGCTCTAATAAATCTAGCTCGAAAATAGTCACGGCACGTTCTTTGCGCTTGATTTCTATGCCTTGGCGCGCGAGTTTATAGAGTGGCTGGCCGTTGTGTTTAAGCGCTGAGTACATGGGAGGAACTTGGGTGATATTGCCTCGAAATTTATTTAGTACTGTTTCTAGCTCATCAAGAGTAAATGGCTTGATTTCACGTGTTTGTAAAATATCGCCTTCTTTGTCTCCTGTGGTTGTTGTTTTCCCCAGTTGCGCGGTGCAGGTGTAGCTTTTGTTTGAATCAAGCAGAAACGGCGTGACTTTACTGGCTTCGCCAAAACAAAGGGGTAAAACGCCTGTGGCGAGTGGGTCTAGGCTACCTGTGTGACCGGCTTTTCTTGCTTGAAATAGGTAGCGCGCTTTTTGTAGTGCTTTATTAGAGCTAAGGCCTAATGGCTTATCCAGAAGCAGGATACCGTTAACATCATTACCTTTTTTGCGACGAGACATCTATATTAGCCGATCAAGATTTATTGTCTGACTTTATCGCTTTATCAATAAGGTGTGATAAATCATTCGCCCGCTGTTCAGTATCATCATAAATAAAGGTCAGAGAAGGGGTGTTGCGAAGTTGAATGGCTCGCCCCAGTTCACGGCGTAAAAATCCTGCCGCATTGTTTAGACCTTTTTCACAGGCTTCATGCTCATCTTGATTGAGTGCATCAAAAAACACTTTAGCTTGTGATAAATCTTTAGTCACGGTGACATCAAGGATGCTCACCATGCTAACGCGCGGATCTTTAATTTCGTTGCGAATGAGCATCGCAAGTTCACGTTTGATTTGCTCGCCAATGCGGTCAGTGCGGGAGTAGTCGTAAGGCATTTTTTACAAACTCGTTGTTATTTAAAATACAAATGAGTCAGGTTGCGCCTATAAGCTTTCAGTTCAAGGCGATAAATAATAAGTTTACAAGTGTAAATGTTTATTTATCAACAAGGAAATGGAAGCTTATAGGTGTTAGCTGACTTATTTGCTAAGAGTACGTTCGATTTCTGTACGTGTAAATACTTCAATCTGATCGCCTGCCTGAACATCATCGTAGTTTTTCACGCCAATACCACACTCTGTACCCATAACCACTTCTTTAACATCATCTTGATGACGGCGTAGTGATTCAAGCATGCCCTCGTAGATAACCACATCTTTACGTAAAACACGAATAGGTTCGTCTTTTTTGATCTTACCTTCAATGACCAAACAACCTGCGATGTTTCCAAAGCCAGAACCAGTGAATACATCTTTAACTTCGGCAATACCAATAAGTTCTTCACGCAATTCTGGTTTAAGCATGCCACTCATAGCATCACGTACATCATCAATTAGTTCGTAGATAATGCTGTAGTAACGAATTTCAGTATCAGACTCTTGTGCAACGCGTCGCGCAGAAGCATCGGCTCGAACGTTAAAGCCGATAATTACAGCTTCAGCTCCTTGTGCCATGCTGATGTCTGTTTCACTTAAGCCACCGACACCTGATGAGATAATTTCAACCGCAACTTCAGGTGTTGATAAGGCAGTAAGTGAAGCTTTAATCGCCTCAAGTGAACCTTGTACATCTGCTTTAAGCAATACGGGAAGTGTTGATTTATCCGCATTCTGCATTTTCTCGAACATCGCATCTAGCTTAGCCGCTTGTTGTGCAGCGAAACGATTCTCACGTGCTTTTTCATGACGTTGTTCTGCTAAGTCACGTGCCGTTCTCTCGTTTTTCATAACGATAACATCATCGCCCGAAAAAGGAGTACCTGATAAGCCGATTATCTCAACCGGCGTTGATGGGCCAGCTTCGGGAATGGTTTTACCCATATCGTCCATGATGCCGCGCACGCGTCCAAACTCAGCGCCTGCTAATACAATATCACCTTTTCTTAGGGTGCCGTCCTGTACCAAAACAGTAGCAACTGCACCACGGCCTTTTTCGACACGTGATTCAATAACCGAGCCAATCGCAGGGCCTTCTGTACGTGCTTTAAGTTCAAGCACTTCAGAAACAAGCAAAATTGAATCCAACAGGTCACTAACACCTGTACCTTTTAAGGCAGAGACATTGACGAATACATCTTCTCCACCCCAATCTTCTGGGATTACTTCAAAGTTTGCTAGCTCACTTTTAACTTTTTCTGGGTCGGCTGATTCTTTATCTATTTTATTAACCGCTACAATTAATGGTACGCCCGCTTTGCGCGCATGTTTAATCGCTTCTTCTGTTTGTGGCATTACACCATCATCAGCAGCAACAACCAAAATGATAATATCAGTCGTTTTAGCACCACGCTCACGCATTTGTGAGAAGGCAGCGTGACCCGGTGTATCTAGGAATGAAATAACACCATTGGGTGTTTCAACTTGATAAGCACCGATATGTTGCGTGATTCCACCTGCTTCTCCAGAGGTTACACGGCTTTCGCGAATGTAATCGAGTAGCGATGTTTTACCGTGGTCAACGTGCCCCATAATGGTTACAACAGGGGGTCGAGCCGTTCGTTCAAAGCCACTCATGTCATCCAGTAAAGATTCAACAGATGTTTCTTCTTCTTCTGATTTTCCTGCTGTGGCTTTATGGCCCATCTCTTCAACGATAAGAATCGCCGTGTCTTGGTCGATAACTTGGTTTATGGTCGCCATAACGCCCATACCCATCATCGCTTTTATAACATCAGCACCTTTTACTTTTAACTTTTGTGCTAGTTCGGAGACGATAATAGTTGAAGGGACTTCAATTTCTTGAACCACTTCTTCTGTTGGCATCTCGAAACCATGGTCAGTCGACTGCTCTATTTTGACATTTCTGCTACGCTTGCCTTTTTTCTTGCGTCGACCTTGTCCACTTTTAATATGAAGTTGGCTCGGCGCGCCACTGCGGCCTTGGAAAGGTTTCTTCTTGCCTTTGTTTGCATTGGCATTGGCTGGTGAAGGTGCTTTAGACGCTGTTGTAGCGGTAGCACCGTCAGATTTCACGCCAGATGTGGTTGATGGAGCAGGTTCAGGGCGTTTACGAGAAGGGCGCTTTTTGAACATAGCAGACGCTTCTGCGCGTGCTTTTTGTGCCAGATACTCACGTCGCTCTTTTGGATCTGTTGGTAATACTTCTTTAGGTTTAGGTGCTTCTACAACTTCGGGTGTTTCAGTGGCAGGTTGGTCGCTATCGGTACTGTCCTTATCCTTAGCGCTATCTTCAGGCTTAGCATCTTCAACTTTTTCTTTTTCGGCCAGAGCAGCTTCGGCGGCTGCTTTTTTTGCATCCCTTTCGCTTTTAGCGGTGGCTTTATCTGCGCTTGCTTTTGTGCGATCAGCTTTGGACTTGTCTACAGCAGCTTCACGGGCTTTACGCTCGTTTGAAACTTGCTCAGAAAGCTCATTGGCTCGGTTACTCGATGCACTAAGCTCTTCGATATTTGTGGTATCGACAGGTGTAGTGTTTGCAGTTGGACGAGAGAAGTTTTTCTTTCGACGAACTTCGACGTTAACTTTTGAATTTCCTGCCGTACCAGTAACACTACTGGTGGTACGCTTTTTAAGCGATATTTTACCTGCAGATTTTTTAGGTGCGGTTGTTGTCGAGGTGCTACTCGCACCGTCACGAATAATTTCGAGTAACTTTAGTTTCTCGCTATCATTAATCGTGGAGTTTGCATCGGTAGCATCAATCCCTGCCGCTTGTAGTTTTTCTACTAACGACTCGACAGGAGAGCCCATCATTTCGGCTAATTGGCTTACAGTAATTTCTGACATCTGTTATATCTCCTGTTGGTTTACACATTTGAAGCTTTATCAGCTGATTTTTTTTCAGCTGCAGCATCTTTTTCTTGCTGTTTGGCTTCGGCAAACCATGGCTCACGCGCGGTCATGATTAATTTTGCTGCTTGTTCTTCGTCATCAATGCCATCGATGTCGATTAACTCGTCGGTAGCTTGCTCGGCAAGGTCTTCCATTGTACAGATACCTTTACTTGCTAATAACTGCGCTAAAGCATTGTTCATGCCTTTCATTTCTAGCAAGTCATCCGCTGGCTTTCCACCTTCGCCTGTAAGGGCAAGCGCGAGCAATGCATTTTGCGCGCGACTTTTAAGTTCTTCTACTAATTCTTCTTCGAATTCTTCAATTTTCAAGAATTCTTCACTAGGTACATAAGCGACTTCATCCAAGCTGGCGAAACCTTCTTCAACCAAGATTGATGCAACTTCTTCATCAACATCAAGTTTATCTGCAAACAGAGTAACCAGCATAGTTTGTTCGCTTTGACCTTTCTTCTCGGCTTCTTCTTCACTCATTACATTCAGTGTCCAGCCTGTTAGTTGGCTGGCAAGACGTACATTTTGACCGCCTTTACCGATGGCTTGCGCTAACATTTCTTCGTCAACACCGATGTCCATGCTCTTTTTATCTTCATCAATGACGATAGATAAAACTTCAGCTGGTTGCATGGCATTAATGACGAATGTTGCAATGTCTTCTTCCCAAGGGATGATGTCAACGCGCTCGTTGTTTAACTCATTAGTAACCGTTTGGATACGAGAACCACGCATACCAACACAAGCACCAACAGGATCGATATTAGGGATGTTGGCACGAACCGCAATTTTAGAGCGAGAACCCGGGTCACGCGCAGCGCCCATAATATCGATAAGTTCTTGACCAATTTCTGGAACTTCAAGCTTTACTAGCTCAACAAGGAAGTTGTCATCAATACGCGAGACAATCATCTGTGGACCTTTGTGACCGTCATCTTTTATCTCTTGCAAGATGCCACGCATGCGCTCACCGGTACGTGCCATTTCGCGTGGGATCATCATATCGCGGGGGATAAGTGCTTCACTGTTTTCGCCTAAGTCAATAATAATACCGCGACGATCAACACGCTTAACCGTGCCTAAAACTAGTTCTCCTACTTGGTCAGCAAAGGCATCTGCAACTTTTTGACGTTCTGCCTGACGTACTTTTTGCATAATCACTTGTTTAGCAATCTGTGCAGTAATACGACCAAATGTAATCGATTCAATTTTTTCTTCTAATGCTTCACCAATTTCAAGTCCAAGCTTTCGATCATCCGCATAGCTTTTTAAAATGTGTCTTTCAGGCGATTCAAATTCTGGGTCTTCGTCGTCCAATATTGACCAACGACGGTAGGTTTCGTAATCGCCTGTTTCGCGATCGATGTCAACGCGAATATCCCATTCCATATCGTATTTTTTGCGTGATGCCGTGGCAATGGCGATTTCTACCGCTTCAAAAATATCTTCTCTATCGAGATTTTTTTCGTTTGATACGGCATCTACAACGTATAATATATCTTTGCTCATGTTATACCCTTAGTCCAGAACCAATCTGGCTCTATCAATGGAATCGTACGGAATTTTAAATTCCTGATTATCTACTTTAATGGTGACGACAGATTCGCTAGCACTCACTAATGAACCTTTAAAATTTCTTCTATCATCAATGCGTGTACGGGTGCGTATTTTAAGTGAGTCGCCAATGTAATCTTGGTATTGCTCGGCTTTAAATAGCACGCGATCCATGCCGGGTGATGATACTTCTAAAATATAGGCGACAGGAATGATATTTTCAACATCCAAAACAGCACCAATTTGACGGCTGACATTGGCACAGTCTTCAACGGCAATGCCGACATCTTTGTTCGCACGAGTATTCTCAATAAAAATACGTAGTAGGGCGCTTTCGCTGTGTGGGCGATATTCAAAGCCCCACAGGTCAAAGCCTAAGCCTTCAACGGTATTTTTAACGATGTCATCTAATCTGTTTTGCACTGTACGCCTTTTAACTGTAAATTGCTTATTTTATAAGCGTTTAGCTTTTGCTAGATAATAAAAAAGCCCCGTTAAAACGGGGCTTTTTTATTATGAAGGCGTTATTAAACTCTTAATAAATAACGCTTTCTTGAAACTTGGTAGCGGGGGCAGGATTCGAACCTACGACCTTCGGGTTATGAGCCCGACGAGCTGCCAGACTGCTCCACCCCGCATCAGAGGTCGCACATTATAGGGATGCTCTTTTATAAGATCAAGCTAAAAGAAAATAAATTATTAGAAATAATCAAAAGCTATTTGGGTAAGTGCTTTTCTAGCATCTTTTTTAATTTATCTTCACTTAAAAAACCACTGTAAACAGAGAGTATTTTTTGTTTTTGGTCAATCAAAACCGTATACGGCAAACCACCGTCAGGGTTACCATATTCACCTGCCACGTCATGTACCTTTTCAATACCGTAGGCTATGGGGTAGTTGATACCAATGTCTTTTGCATACTTTAGTGAAGCTTGTTTGTCCTCAATAGCCAAGCCGATAATAGTGAAGCCTTTGTCTTTATACTCTTTTTGAATATTGATAAAACCCGGTATCTCAGCACGGCAAGGGGGGCACCACGATGCCCAAAAATTCAACAATACTAGTTTACCCTTATAGTCTGATAGTTTTATTTGTTTATCATCGGTAACAGAAGGCAGTGAAAACTCAGGTGCAACTTTATTGATTGCTGCATTTGTTGATGTTTTATCACAGGCGCTTAATGCCACAAAGGCAAAGCCGATAAGGAAAAATTGTGATATGAAATGAGTAAATTGTTTCATGTTTAAACCGTTAGTAAATTTGTTATTTAAGATATTTATCAATATCGTTTGTTAGCCTAGACTCATCGAGTGTTTGATAGCTAGGATAGATCGCAATTATCTTTTGATCTTGGTCGAGCAGCATAGAATAGGGCACGCCAATCAAACCATACTTTTTCCCTATTTCGATGCCTTTTTCTTCACCATAGAGAATAGGGAAATTGATGCCCACTTTTTTAGCATAAGTTTGAGTGGGCTCTTTATCTTCGATAGATATACCAAGGATTGTGAATTTCTTGTCCTTATATTTATTTTGTACTTTTATAAAGTCAGGGATTTCTTCTCGGCAAGGTGGACACCATGATGCCCAAAAATTTAGCAGGATGAGGTTGCCTTTATAGTCTGATAGTTTTTTTTCACCACCTGATAAAAGGGGTAAGGTGAAGTCCTCGACTAATTGTCCTGCTTTACTGGTATCAGGCGTGTAGTATTTATAATACTTTCGTGCCCCGTAGGCTACACCTAAACCAATAACGGTGACTAGTACCAGTAAAATCGCTTTTTTCATGTTTTTATTTTATGGTCGTTAGAAATTGCTGGATATGTTCATTAAAAGGATCAGCTTTCATTTCACCTACAATACGATAAGGCAAGTTTTCTTGGCTGTTCTTATCGAAGAATAAAATACCCGGTGGACCAAATAAACCAAACTTTTTTAGCAGGGCTTTATCCAAATCATCATTAGGTGTGACATCGGCTTGCAACAGTATCGTATCTTTTAAACTAGCAATAACCTTGCTGTCAGTAAATGTGCCGTGTTCCATTTCTTTACAAGAAATACACCAATCAGCATAAAAATCGAGCATGACTGTTTTACCTTGCTGTTTGGCAGAGGCGAGTGCTTTATCTAAACCTTCAACGCCTTTAACTTGTGTAAAGACTAAGCCTTGCTCGCTAGATGCTTGTTGTGCTGAGCCAGTGCCTCCAACAAACCCAGTACTTGAAAAACTCCCCTTAAGTGGTTGGATCAAACTGCTATTACCACTGCCAGCACCAAATAAAAGCATTGCGCCGTAAAGTAAAACAACTAACCCAGAAGCTTTAAAGAAACGTTTCCAGCCTGTGCTTGCTTCGTTTAAAGCATCTAAAGCGCCCATGTAAATTGCGGTAAAAATAGCAAGAATACCGGATAACAAGACAATGATATTCATCGGTAAGATGCGTTCAAGCATCCAGATGGCAAGTGCCAACATCATAATGCCGAAGCCCGCTTTGACATTATCCATCCAAGCGCCTGCTTTGGGTAGAAACTTGCCTGCAGAAGTGCCGATAATCATTAGCGGAACGCCCATGCCAAGCCCCAGCGCAAACAGTGATAAACCACCCAGCACCACATCATTAGTTTGTGAGATATAAATCAGCGCGCCAATTAAAGGTGCGGTCACGCAAGGCCCGACGATAAGTGCAGACAACAAGCCCATAATGCCAGCATTCATCATGCTACCGCCCGATTGGCTGTTACTAATATTGGTGAGTTTGTTCTGGATACCAGAAGGCATCTGTAACTCATAAAAACCAAACATGGCAAGTGATAACAATACAAACAAACCAGCAAATGCGCCGATCACCCACGGGTTTTGTAGGGCGACTTGTAAGTTCTCACCACTTAATGCGGCGATTACGCCGACAACAGCATAGGTAAATGCCATCGCTAATACATAAGATAATGAAAGGAAGAACGACTTACGAGTAGAATTATCACTGCCTTGACCTGCAATAATACCCGATAAAATAGGAATCATCGGGAATACGCAGGGCGTAAAGGTAAGAGCGATACCGGCTAAAAAGAATGAAAAAATAATCGTAAAGAAACTACCCGTAACCATTTTATTTACGATGCTGTCTTGCTCAGATACTTTTGTGGGTGCTGTGTTAGCGTTTGTCGTACTGGTAATTGATGGAGTAGGAGTGGGTATCACCTTATTTGTTAATGCACTAGCGCCAGTCGAAGTTGTAGAGGGTGTTGTAGAAGGTGGCGCTTTAGCTAAATTAATAGTCTGTATTTTTGATTGTGGCGGATAGCAAATCCCCGTGAGTTTTGAGCAGCCTTGATAACTCGCTTTGACTTGTAGTGATCCAACAGAAGCGGTATCGCCAACAACGGGTACATTAACATCGAAGCTTTTGTTATAAGTAACAATGTCACCATAATATTGATCATTCTCTGCTTTACCTTCGGGTAAAACTGGCTTGCCTAGTGATATGCCTGCAGGCGGATCAATCAAGGTGAATTTTATTTTGTGCTGGTATAAATAATGCCCTTCGGTAATATCCCAACGTGCATTTAAGTTTTGTTTATCTTTTGCAATAACATCATAAGCAAAGGCTTTGTCTGGGTGTAGTGGTGCATTTACATCATTTAAACCGGTGATGCCTAAGGTTGCTGCTAAGCTACTGGTTTTCTTTATGGCGTCTGAGCTAGAAGAGATTGGTTCAGCGTTTTTAACTAGCCCAGTGTTCTTAATTTGCTCAGGGCTATTAACTGGCTCAGGGCTGTTAATTAGCTCAGGGCTGGCAGAACTTAAAGCGACTAACTGAATATCCAAGGTTTTCTTTTGTGGCGGATAACAAACACCAATATCAGCACAGCCCTGTGACTTAGTTTTTACTTTAAATAAGGTTGCGACAGAGGTGCTAGCATCTCGAATTATGGGGACTTCCATCGACATTTTGTTGCGAAAAACCTCTACCTTGCCAAAACCTGGATCATCCTTCATTTTACCTTTCGTAAAAACAGGTTCGCCCAAAGTGATACCCGCGGTGTCGCTTTTTAATGAAAAACGCTTGCGGTACATATAGTAGCCATCGGCAATATCCCACGTCGCTTTTAGCTTGTCGGGAGCGCTTAATGACAGTGATGGTTTAAATGCAATATCAGGTTTGAGTAAATCATCGGGATTTGCTGCAAAGCTATTTAATGAAAGAAGAATTAAAACCCAAGATAGGAATATTTTTTTAATCATGATTTATGTATATCAACTAGTAAGTGTTGTTAGTAACGTTAGTAGGCATTGTGCAGATGCATCAATTGATTATAAGGGACAAATCAATTGATGCACAATGAACCTTGCGTCTTTTGTTGGTGAGGTAGTTATCCTCCTCATTTCAGATTTTTATTTTTATTGGGAAAAAAGGGGTGTAGCAGCTGACCGATAACCGTTCTAGGCAAGCGAGTTGTTGTGCCATATTCCGCGGGCCAATGTTCATTTGGTAAATGATAAGTGCCAAAAAGCCGATCAAAAATAACGGTGTGTGCGGAATAGTTGGTGTCAATAGCTGGCTTTTCTGAACTGTGATGCCAGTGATGAAATTGAGGCGTTACAAACACATATTTCAACGGACCAAACGGTATTGATAAATTGGTATGAATCAAGATGGCCTGCAAGGCAGCAATAACCACGTAAATGTTCAAGGCTGTTTCATCTGCCCCTAATAGATAAAGGGGAATCATAACCATAGCACGTTCTGAAAATACTTGAATAAAATGCCCACGTGATCCTGCTAACCAGTCGATATTTTCAATAGAATGATGTACCGCATGAACTGGCCATAACCACTTTACCTCGTGAAAAGTTCTGTGCTCCCAATACAATACAAAATCAGCACTCAATACAATGAGTATTACTTGTAGTGTAATAGGCATTGATTGTATCGATTCTTGTAAAGAAGGGCTTACGGCCCAGCTAAAATGACTGGCATGATAATTCGCAAAAATTAATATGGCAGAAATAGCTAAGTGATTAAAGCAAAAATAAAATAGATCAACACCCCATTCTGGCCTTAAGATTAACTGATCTGGATACTTGGGAAATAGCTTTTCAATAACCATAAAAATCACGGTTGAACCTAAGAAAGCGAGGATTAGCCAATCCACACCTAATGAAAGTTCTTTAGGCTCTACAGTCCCAACAGGAATTTTATATCCTCCCAATGCAAAACCAATAAGCGTAAGGGAAATACCTGTTAAGCCTAGGTATTTGTGTTTTGCTTTGTTTAATACGAAGGTTAAAAAACCAAACAATAAAGAAAAATACATACCGTATTTGAGAACGATTTGTAATTGGTCCGCGTCGTACGCTTTGCGTAGTTCTGTTGTGGTGAGATAAGAAGGATACAGGTAAGCTAAGATCGCTAGAAGGCTTAAAACACCTAAGAGCAGTGATAAAAAACCACTGATTTTTCCTTCACCTAATCGAAATTCATTGGCTGGGTTCTTTTTGATTTCTCTTTCTTTGTACTGGTATTCGTCGTTCATAAGGTTAAGTACCTTTAGTTATGCTGAATAAGTTACCTCGTTATTATTATATA
>JAZGFW010000115.1:0-5934 GCA_036479895.1 Cocleimonas sp.
CGATGATAAGACGTTTCATTTTGCACTTGTTGGGTGAAGTTTTTAACGCCTCTATTTTAACACTTTATTGCTTATTAATCAGCTAGATAACTCATTATATTAACTCCTTAAATCACGGATTAAGGATATACTCAATGTTGTCACATTTCCACGATGCGCCAGCATGTTTTAAAACGATGCTGAACAACATAGCGATGAGCACTTTCTATTTCACCCGAGCCGATGGGCAGTTTTTGAAAAATAATCACATCAAGGAAAATCGATCAGGTAACATCCGTTAACACCAAATTGTTCCTCAACTTGATCGGCTATCTATTTTGCACATTTACCGACAGCATGTAACTTGCCATTCTCCCAAAGCCCATTTACTTGCACAGTGGTGTAATTGATAGTCGTGTCCAATCTAAAATGAGCCTGAAACAAGGTGGTTCTTTAGAGTAAAAATGTATAGTTGATAAAGCTTCTAGTAGAAATACGGGGTTACTTTCGATATACTTTCCACTCATGCAGAGTGTTACCTTTCTGCTAAGAAATAACAATAATTGAAAAACGTCATGGCTTAGTCTCTGGGATTGTTTAATATGTTAGGAGGTTAAATTGAAAAAGGTAATCATTCTTATAACAACGCTGCTTTTTGCTTCGATCGCAATAGCTGAAAATGAAGCAGTTTATAACGAAGAAACAGGTTTAGTTGAAATTCCTGTCCTTTCCATTAAGGGACAATCAGAAAAATTTTCTGTCACCTTGCAGCAACAAGAGATGGAGGGTTTGGTTTTTACAATAACCGATGCGACACCAGACCCTGATGTTGAATCCTCGACAAAAGAAGCGACTTTTGATCCGGAAACTGGAGCCGTTATTATTCCAACGCTAATGGTTTTGGAACAAGGCGAACCGTCTGTCAAAACTTATTCTGTTGAACTGCAACAAACTGAAGAATCAACCTTTAAGGTTTCGCAGGCAGAACCCATATTAGCTCTACCAACCAATGCTTATAACGGTATTGCCTCTGAGACCGTGGGTTTCTCGGTCTCTGCAAAAGCAGCATCCAAGAGGTGTACTGGTAACCCCAGCCAGAATGTTGCTACAGCTAGGCAGAACTTTAAAACCAAGTGTGGTGAACCGTGGAATGATCAGAAACATGTTTGCGACTACAAGTCAGATGGATTTCATTGTAGTGGTAATGTCTCTGGTTCGACAGCGCCTACCAATCCGACTACATCTAACCCACCTGCCACAAATCCTGATTGGTGTACTGGCACGCCTGACCGTAATAGGGATGTAGCAAAAAGAAACTTTGCAGTTGCATGTGGTCAAACCTGGAATGATCAGCTGGGGCACATCTGTGAGTGGAGGGAGCCTAATGAATGGCATTGTAGGGGTACTAGGTCTGCATCAGCGCCACCCACTACACCCAGAAATGTGACAGCCAAACATTGGACTCCTAGAACTGTTTTTATTAACTGGAACGCATCTTTGGGCTCAGAGGGAATCCGCGGCTATGATGTTTTCCGAAATGGTGAAAAAATTACCACTACCGTTGCAACTGAGTATCGTGATAGAAATGGATATGGAAGTCCCAGGTACCAGATCGTAGCAATTGGTGGTGACAATATTCGTAGCCCTAGTTCCATCCATGTTACTGCCCAGTTAAATACAAATACTTCTCGTGGAGATAGGACTGAGGCTGTAGGGAGAGTTGTGAGAAACGGCAATGAGGAACGGCGTATTCAGGGCATTTTGATCGAGAGAGAAGGGAGTGTAGCAATTTCCGCAACGGTACGTGATGAACAAGGAAACGAACTTGGTATGTATACCCAAGTTTACGATGACCAGTTAGGGGAGATTACAGTACGAGTGGAACCGAAATACGGAGAACCCCAAACGTTTTTGAACGAGAATGCAACAACAGTAGCTGATATTAATGCCCTACCTGACGAATATATAACCGGAGCATATCCTGGTAAACCTGCCAGAACAACTCCTTCTGGTGGTGGCGGTGGCGGTGGTACACCACCCACAAACCCTCCAGGTAATTGTACTGGAATGGGTTGTAGTACATGTAGCGGTGGACCTGGTTGTCGTGACTAGCCAGATAGAGTCAGAGTGGGCAGCGCTTTTCTGCCCACAAATAAAATTTTTATCGTTCCCACGCTCTGCGTGGGAATGCATGCATAGACGCTCCTGCGTCAAGTCGTATTGCGTTTATCTAAGTTGGAATAGCGGCCTTATGCCCCCAATTCTTACTTTTAAAAAAAATTAACAACACGTAAGGTGGAACTGTAAGTTGGATTAGCGAAGCGTTATCCGACATTTTCTGATGTGGGAGGTGGAATGCATTTCACTTTTTATAGTTCCCATGGTTGTCTCCGTGGGAATTCAGACATCGACGATTCTGCGTCTCTTGACACGGGAGCGTCATAATCTGTATTTGTACGGAGACCGTGGGAACAACAGATTATGGAACAATCGATTGCTCAAGGTTTCTAACAAACTAAACTCCCATTTCTTAGTCAGGTTTTTATCCATTTCTAAGCAAGGAGAATGCGTTAAAATTCCAATCTATCACTTACATTTATTTAGGGGGAAAGATGAATAAAAAAAATGTGAAAACAATATTTGTATTGATGTTAGCAGGATCTGTTAGTTTACTTGCCTGTTTTAATACCGTGCAAGCTGCTTCCATCGAGAAACTGGATTGGAATGTTGATCATCCAATTCAATCTAATGAAGTCGATATTGATGTATCGATGGATAAGAATAGCTATATGCCGGGTGAGATACCGAGAATATCCATCTCCGGCTATAATAATACTAATACTCCGAAAATAATGAATGTTCTCTTGGCAGTTTTCGGACCCGATGGGGCAGAGTATGATTATCCAGGCTGGATTACCGCTACAGAACCCTGGTTACCGTCCTATACTATTCCACAAAATTATCAATTACCGTCTACTTTTTTGACAACATTGGAAAGTGTTCCAGAATTAACACCTGGTAAATGGTATGTGAGTGCAATTCTGCAAGACCCAAGTTCGGGAAACGTGGTTTCCCTCAAGGTTTATCCATTTACTATGGGAAGTAGCAACCCTCCAGCAACTAATAATCCATTGCCTTCAACAGACACTCCCCTTGATGGAATGCTAGGTATTTGGAGTATTGTGGATTGGGGACTTTCTCTTGGGACAGGTGGTCCACAGTCAGGATCAACCGATCAATTTGTCATAATTTTTAAAGATGGCACGATGACATATGATATGGGAACTCTTCTAAATGAAGGCGTTGATATTTCAAAAGCAAGGAATGCAAAGAGATGGGGTAATTGGCGTGTAACAGACAAGGGTGGGGAATATAGGTGGTCAGACTGGTCTGACCCAAAATATGACGATCCGATTAGTATCTATCAGGTTGAACCAGGTGCAACTGATCAGCGGCTAGATAAGTGCTTCGGTAGAATAATTGGGGTTAATACAGGACTGGATAGAGGTGATGCCACTTCATCTGTTGCAACTGGGTATTGTTTTAGAGAAAATGGTACGTTTTCTCACAGTGCGGGTGTTTCCTCAAATTCAGATGTTGCCTCATTTACCAGTAATACTAAAGAATCAGGTCAATATCTGATTGATGGCAATTTTATTACTTTTACCTACGGGGATGGCGTTGTGAAAAAAGCTGTTTTCGGATTTCTCGACAAAGAACATACTCATATATTGATCAATATAAAAAGGTTGATATGGTGGGGAGGTGTCTGAACAAACTGATCAATCAGTTAAGCAATAGATGGCATGGGTGGTAACATTACGTCATTAAACAGTAGAAAATAGTATTGGTGGAGGGCTTTCGCTGCGATTTATCTTGATCTTGTCGCGGTCGCGGCTAAAGACCCTCCCAAATCTCTTAACTTAATGGCAGTGATACTGAGCATGCGGGAATTACTTAACTTTTAATCGGTTCCAGATTGCACTATAAATTCACGCTCAACTGATTTTTATGGGAAAATTCAATTAATAATAGTTGTGATTTCTGGTTTTGATTGCTTGATTCCCGTTGGGTATTCTTTAGTGTTCAACACCGCCTGAAGTATATGTAATGGTCTAATAATCTTGGAAGGATTTATAGCTTATAATCCAACCCAAAATTAGGATAAAAAATGACCGAAATAACCACAGTAAAACCTAAAACAACCTTCACCACAGAACAGCGTCTAGACTACGCTAAACTCATGGTAAATGAAGGATATACCAATAAGCAGGTAATGGAAATATCAGGAGCAGGTGACTCTGCTGTGAGGCGATGGAAAAAGCAATATTTAGATGAACTCAAAGGTAATACACCTCAGGATAAGCAAGCGTTAACCCCAGAACAACAGAAAATACAAAGCCTAGAGAAGCAATTATGGCGAGCTAAAAGGGATAATGAAATACTAAAAAAGGCCACAGCCTTCTTTGTTCGAGACAACAACAATCTGAATTGATTGTTGAAATAAAGAAGGCTTCTCCAGGCTATCAAACAACAGAGCTTTGCACACTATTTAATATAGCTCTCAGTACACACTACTATCAGATTAATAATCAAATGAGCGATGAAGAACAAGAAACCATAGAACAAATTAAATTGATAGCCATTGAAACTCAGCATACCTATGGTAAACGAAGGACTCAGGTTGAATTAGCTAACAGAGGGATTGAAATAGGCGTTTATAAAACAGCTTCATTAATGAAAAAATCGAATGTCATTGCCATAAAACCTAAAAAGCGACACAGCTATCCAGCGGGAGAAGTCCACAAGAAAGCGGATCATTTACTTAAACGACAGTTTAATCCCAGTACTGTTCATACGCACTGGGTAGGTGACATTACCTACATTAAAACCTATACAGGCTGGAGCTATTTAGCTTGTATACTTGATCTTGGGTCAAGAGAAATTATGGGCTGGGCATTATCAGAAGAACCCAATGCAGAGCTTGCAAAGTCAGCATTAGAACATGCGATTAATAAACACAAGCCAGATACTCAACAATTAATGTTTCATTCAGACCAAGGGGTTCAATATTCAGCCAATCTATTTGTTGATTATCTTCATGACTTGGATATAACACAAAGTATGAGCCGTCGAGCTAATTGCTGGGATAATGCTGTGATGGAGCGGTTTTTTAGGAATTTAAAAACAGAGAGGCTGAACTATTTGAGTTTTATTAATTACTCCTCTGTAGTCAGTGCTGTGACTAGCTATATTAGTTTCTATAACTATAAAAGGTTACATTCTGCTATTGATTATAAAACCCCTCATCAAAAAACCAAAGAAATGAAAAAAGCGGCTTAAAATCCTTCCAAGAAAACTTGACCATTACAGTCGCCATTACAATTTGAAAGGGAATTTTATAGGAAAGTGTCCTGTTTTTGTTTTTGTTTTTGTTTTTGTTTTTGTTTTTGTTTTTGTAGACCATTACATTCTCTTGTGGCTAGGTTAATGCCACGGGTACAATTAATAGGGGAACACTGATGAAAAATAAAGTGATCTTACCCATTTTCAATCATATTTTAAGTATTTTCTTCTTGTTGCTGTTCACAATAACCCTTTAGAAAATCTGAACCGAGAATTAAGTACACGGATCAAGTTGTAATCTAATACAGTAAATTTGATATAGATGTTACGTTTCATTAGGTCGTAAATTCAAATTTATACAAAGTTAACAATACCTCCACACTATGTACCATGGGGTGCTGATTTTGGATAATGTTGAACTTAAAGTAAAAAAGAGGAGCGATACTTTATCTTGCTGATATTATGAGGAAAAGGTCATGGCAAAAGTTGTCGCTCACGAAGGAAATCAATTAACTCTCCAAGTCACTGTAACCCTCACCGGTAGTTTAATGGAAATGGAAAAAGCGATCCTGGATGGATGCAATGAGATGGGAGGCTTGGCTACAGCAC